>JBJKQJ010000207.1:0-5643 GCA_046705445.1 Thermoplasmataceae archaeon | reverse complement strand
TGAAGTCTGCAAACCTTTCAACTGAGTATGAAAAGAAAAAGGAAAGCGAAAACACCTATCACTTGAACAAGAATGTTGCAATGGTGCTTTCTGCATTAATGGCCGTCGGAGCAATAATAATTACTTACCTCATTTTCCAGCTGGACCCCATTGGAGCAGTATCAAATGCTGAATTCGGCATTGGAATAGGGTTTGTCCTAATTCTGGCAGGAACTATAATGAGAGTTTATAGGGCAGCGTTCTACGATGAGTGATATAAGAGTTAAGGGCTTTGATGACGTTTCGTTCTGGAGGGAGGAAGACATAGGTCTAATCGTAGTCAGGGCTTCAGCTACTGGTCAGATTAGAAAGAAAACACTGGACGAGCTTATAATGGCATTGAGTACAGCTTCTATCGATCCCTCAATCAAGAGTATCGCTGTTACCGGACAGAACGAAGTATTTTGCAGGGATATCGGTGATTGGGAGAACCCCACAGATGTTCTGAATTCTCTCAGGGCCTTGGCTTCAATAATTTATTCCCTGGAAAAACCTATAAATGCAGTGCTGAACGGCGATGCCACTGACACTGGATACGAACTGGCCCTTCTGTGTGATACAATAATTGCGTCACCTGATGCAAAGTTGGGATTCAATCCATCTTATATGTTCTCGATGGGCGGTTCACTTTCCTCTCTAAGATTCAACAGTTTCGAGATATCAAGAGCAACTGAGAAAGTAAACTGTGACTATGTATTCCCTGCTTCAGACCTCCTTGGAGAGGCAAAGTTGAAAATACAGGAAATTTGCAGCAATAACCAGGTATTAAGGAGAAAGAATAGGCTTCGCTTCATTAGGGAAGCTGTAGGGGAAGAGCATATTGCTATACTTTCCAAACTAAGTGAGAATAACAATTTGGAGACAAAGTCAAAGCAAAAAGGAGTCTGATAATAAAATGGCAAGCAATTTGAAAGGATGGATTGGTTTCCTCATCATTACAATAATCATAATTGGTGGAGCATTTGGCACATCACATGTTCTCAAGACTTCAACCTCTGGCACGTCAATAGCTGGAGTTACCGCAACAGGTGTGAATGGGTATTACGATAGCAGTAACCAGACATTTTTTGCAAACGTCACTCAATCAACCACCAATGTGACGTTCAGCATTAACGTAAAGCTGGTATCTTCCAGCGGAGCCCTGAATATTTCAACGGTGGCTCCTAACATAGAGAACGTCAGTGCTTACAACGCCACTTACACTTTACTGTTTAACAAGATCTACAATGAATCAGTTAATCAGACTCTCAAAAGCGGCGGTACGCTAAATGCAACAGTAAATGCATCCCTAACGGAAAATGCCTCCCGGCTAGCTGCGACTTATGCAACCCAGAATCTTACATACAGCCTGTTCCCTTCATTCTCAAAGGATGTATCCTACACTGGCGGGGCATACACATTCAACCTTACCGTTCAGCTAAATTCCACTGCGTTGAGCCTAATGTCAAGTGGCCAGCAAATCTACGCAGTTGTTAACGCAGCGGCTGGTTCATCTTCAGCCAATGCAGTTATAGTTTTCACGAAGGTCTAAAGACCTTTCTTTATTTTTTAACCCGATTCAATTTCTTACTATGGCGCCTATTGCTGATGTTCCGGGCATCCTTTCACTGAGAAACAGGTTTAGTTTGATACCTTAGAATGTGAAATAAAGAACAGGCACAGCTACAATAACTGCAAAAAGGGATGACAGAAAATTTACTTCTCCCTTGCTTAGTATGTTTCTGTTTTCAAGCGTTGCTCCAAGGATACAGTCGAACTGGCATCCCAGGAATCCCAGTGCACCCACTGTAAGTGTCTTGACAATGCTGAATCCACCCGGATTCATCAGGCCGTATGTTAAAGCGACGATAAACGCTCCAAGCAGTGCGGCGCCTTCCCCAATTCTGGACACTCCTCCGTTTATTCCCGGGGTAGCTCTTTTCATGGTTGTAATCATGTAAACCTTCTTGTCAACTATTCCCAGTTCAGAGGCGAAGGTGTCAGAACTGACTACTGCAAGGGAAATGGAAAAAAGTTCAAAATAATGAAAATAAAAGGCATGTGTCATAAGATTGGCGAAATTGAGTCCGGAAAGCGTTATACCGATAATGGCAGCGTAAACCACATTTGAGACACGCCTTTCTCCTACTTCACCTTCCTGAAGATTCTGCTTCTTTTTCAGATCAAAAAAGGCCTTGGTTGCAAAATGTGAGCTTATGGCAAATACCAGAAGTACAACGAGCCAGGATATGGACCCAAGGAATGAGACGATGAGACCTACAATCAGTGCTGCTGTTGTTCCTCTTAGGTCAAAGATGTTAAATATTCTTGATACGGCAAACAGTGTGGCCAGAATGACAAGAATAAGTATGGTATCTGCCAGGCTGTATATGATTTACCAGCCTCTTTCCTGGAGTCTCATTTCCTTAGGCATCTGTTCAATATCCAGACCCTGCATTCCAGCAAGTCCCGATGAGACCTGTCCAATTATCTTGTAATCTTCGTAGTTTTCAACTGCCTCTACCACAGCTTTCGCCATTCTCTCGGGATCCTTGGATTTGAAGATTCCACTGCCGACGAATACGCCATCTGTGCCCATCTTCATCATGAGCGCACCATCGGATGGGGTAGCAACTCCTCCCGCTGCAAAATTCACAACTGGAAGACGTCCCATTCTCTTGACATCTTTGAGCACTTTAAGTATTTCAGACTCAATCTTTTCAACGCTCAGGCCATAGTATAAATTGTAATTGGTGAGATAATCTTCACTGCCGAAAAGGTCCTGGGATGCTGTTTTTCTAAGGTTTACATATGATTTCGCTATGGTTTCGGAAACCTTTCTAAGTTCCTCGGTGCTCAGATCCTTCACAATTTTGATCTCTTCGTTTACCATCCTGAGGTGTCTTACAGCTTCAATAATATTTCCTGTTCCAGCTTCCCCTTTAGTCCTTATCATGGCAGCACCTTCGAATATTCTCCTCACGGCCTCTGGCAGAGTTCTGGCTCCGCACACAACTGGAACTTTCAGCTCTCTCTTATAGAGATGAAAGAATGGATCAGCAGGTGTAAGCACTTCGCTTTCATCAAGCATATCGACGCCAAGTGCCTCAAGCGTGTAACCTTCTGAAATGTGACCTATTCTCACTTTTGCCATTACTGGGATTGAAACTGCATCAAGAATTTCCTTAATTTTCTCTGGGTCTGCCATTCTGGCGACTCCACCAGCAGCTCTAATATCTGCAGGTACCCTTTCAAGGGCCATAACCGCAACCGCACCTGCTGATTCCGCCACTTTGGCCTGTTCAGCTGTGGTAACATCCATGATAACCCCGCCTTTTGTCATCTTGGCGAAGCCTCTTTTTATTAGATCGTCACCGAATCTCAATTGTGAGACATCTATGGACATGTTAATCTAAAATGGATAGGGAGAAGTTATAAATAGCTTTATAGAGTGAATTTGGAGTCCGTTGAAATACGCTTTTGGTAATATCTTTCCGATTCTGCAGCACAAAGATTTAAGAGTACAATTACATAACTGACTCGAATATTAATGGCTGATCCTGACATGGACGGCGTTGCCATAATCATTCCAGTGGTTAACGAAAGGGCAAATCTTGAGACTCTTCTGCCAAGGCTTGACCCTTTCCAGGTATACATTGTAGACGATGGCAGCACTGACGGTACTCAACAAATTTGCAGCAGCTGGTCCAATGTCCATCTTATAGAGAGACATAGGAGAATGGGGCTTGTTTCTGCGATTATTGAGGGGTTCAGAAAATTGCCGAAAGGCATAAGGTACGCCGTTGTAATGGACTCGGATTTCTCACATGATCCTTTCTATATCCCGGAACTTTTCAGGTCGGCTAAAGAATCTAATTCTGATCTTGTGATTGGTTCCAGGTATATTTCAGGTGGGAAAAATGGGGATAGCATCACTCGAAGGATAATCAGCCTTGGTGGCAATATAGCTTTCAGATCCACATTTTCAGCCAGAGTCAAAGACGCAACCAGTGGTTTCCGGGTTTATTCGGCCAAAGCAATGGAATACTTGCTCGAATCTAACTTACAGGAACCCATCAGCCCTTCATACGCAGGACAAATTGACATCTTGAGGAGATTATTAGGCGCTGGGCTCAAGGTGACAGAATATCCAATTGTTTTCTATAAGAGAAACGAGGGAAAGAGCAAACTAAAGGCGAGCGACATTAGCAATTTTGCATCACTCATTTTGAGAAAGGGAAACATAGTCAGATATGCAATTGTGGGAGTTTCAGGCATCCTTGTGAATGAACTGATCCTCACACTGCTGTTTGGATATATGCATTTCTTTGCTGATCCGCTTGCCATAGAAACCAGTGTAGTTTCAAACTTCATCCTGAACGACAGATTTACTTTCAGGAAGAGAGGGGCCATAAACTCTGAGTTCCTTTACAGACTTGGCAAATACAACCTTTTCAGCATACTGGGAATAGTTGTAAATGCAGGAGTGTTTTATGGCATAATAAGGGCCCAGATATTCTCCAGTACATCCGTGCTGGGAATAGTGCTAGCTAACTTTATTGGAATAGTTTCGGCCTTTGTAGTAACCTATCTCTCCTCCACATTCTTCGTTTGGGGAGGCAAAGAATAGTTGAATGACACTGAAAAAATTCCCCTAATCAAGTCCAGGCTGACGCTAATTTCACTCAGTGCACTCTTTGTTGCACTTCCACAGATACTGTGGACAATTTTTGGATACGGTGGGGCCTTCCTGATTCTGTTGGATTCCACTTTGATAGTCACGGGTTTCATTCTGCTTGTTTTGGCCCTTGTGGATCCGCCTCACACTCTGTTGACCAGGATCGAATCTAAATTCAAGGCACCACTACAAGTGGGCCAGGGTTCCGCACGAAAGAAACTATCCAGAAAATATCTGGCATTTTTAATGGTACCATATTTTCTGGTCCCATACGGTATCTCGATCGTCGCGGGATATCCACGTCCTATACCCATGCTTCTTCTGCTATACGCTTTCATAAGCGTGGCTTGTATGGTGGCGCTTGTCTATTTCTACAACAGAGATATGGGGGGCGAAAAAACAAGACCTCTTTACTTTGCAGTTTTTTTCGTTATTCTAGGCCTCACCTGGACATTTGCATTCTGGTACGGTTCCCCAAAAATTCCAACAGATGAACTGGCCCTCGACTATTACTCAGCCCACGTATTTTTGAATGGCAGCAATCCATATATTCCAGCTAATACATCGAATGTCATCTCCTTTTTGGCGTCTCAGGGAGGCTCTCCATACAATCTAGCCACACCTTATTCAGTCGGGGGGTTCGTAACTCACCTGACCTATCCTGCCCTTGCCTTCCTCTCATTTGTTCCTGCTGTCCTGACGGGTGCTTACCCCACAAGCGTACTGATTCCGTTGTATGTGGTCCCACCCATTCTCATTTATTGGTCTTACATCAAAAATAACTTGAGGACTGCTGCTTTGATCCCTGTTTTTCTCATTCTGCTCAACCCCACTTATCTAATACAGGTTAGCCTGGGATACCCGGACATAGTGTGGGTAATTTTTACAGCCCTCTCTGTGTTCTTTTATCGTAAACCCGGGATATCAGGAATTATGATGGGGATTGC
>JBJKQJ010000206.1:0-11821 GCA_046705445.1 Thermoplasmataceae archaeon | reverse complement strand
GAAGTATGGTCATGGAAAGGAGCAAGATGAAAAGCTGAGGCAAGGTGTTTGAATCATAGAGAAAATCTCCAAACTGGAATGGTAAATAAAAAATGAGGAGAATAAGAAAAAGTTGGAAAAAGGGGATAAACGGGTTTTTCAAAAAAGAAATTTTTGTTGAATTTCCTACAATGGGGGAAAGGCCCATTTAAGCTGCCTCAGTAAAGGACAACACTAATTGTGCCCATCATCCAACCTGCAGTCGACATTGCACCGCCCCATCCATAAGGTCCAGAACCGCAAGGTGCTTCGCATTGCCACTGGTATGTTCCCTGCTGTGTCAGGTAAAGGTTAGTCACTACTGTTGATGATGGGGGAAGCGGGATGTTAAGGCCAAGCTGGCTGACAGTGTATGTCTGTCAGTCGCTGAAAGCAGCGAGATTTTTAAGTTTTTCTCCTCCCGATAAGTTTATGGTACCATTGCTTGTTGAATTGACGTTTGTGTCGTTAATGACCTTTTCAACGTTGCCAACTGTGCCCGTGACATTGTAGAGTGCAGCAATGCCGGAATTGTTGGAGCCAGCAAGCTCACCCGCCTGTCCGAGGGGGTATGCAGGACCGTCGTCATAGTTGATGATAGTTAGCTGAATGTTCTGGTCAGCGGGTAGCTGGATGTAAGCAGAGCTCTGCAAAGTTCCATTGTTCAGGACATAATAGACAGGTTGAGTTCCAGTTGAACTGTTGTAATAGTTATTGGTGGTAACAACAATTGTCAATTTGTAAGGCCCGGTTATTGACTGCTGTTTGGGGACAGCATGAGTAAAGTTATAAGAAACGCCAAATGCAGTTGCGCCCAATACTACAACCACCAGCAGAACGAATAATTTTCTACCGATTTCCATCAGACATCAGATAACTACACTGTATTTAATGGTTAAACTGAACATGTTCAGTAATGGTCAAAACACGGCGGAACAGCTAAAACAAAATGCCGGAAATGATTTCAGTAATATCTTTCTTTCTTGCCGGGTTCCCAGAGGAGAACTGAGACAAGCAGTGATGTCATAATCCACGCCAGTGCTATTATCAGCAGGACTACGTTTGGTGTAACAAAAATCGAAATAATAAATAATATTATGGGGAGATAATATTTGAGAAGTCCCCAAAAATATGCGTAATAATCCATTAATGCCCTTATCCGAAGAGTGAGCTAAGTCCGGCGAGCGCCTCTTCTTCGTTGGCCTCTTCCTTCTTTTCCTCTTTTGCCTCTTCCTTCTTGCTCGCTGCTTTCTTCTCAGCTGGTGCTGCTGCAGCGGGTACTGCTACAGCTGCGCTTGCAGCATTCTTAAGGACTTCATCGATCTTAACTTCCTTGAGGCTGTCCACAAGGGATTTCATTCTTGCGTCATCTGGCTTAACGCCGGCTTCGGCAAGCACCTTTTTCAGGTTCTCAACGTCGATGTCTTTTCCTGCTGAGTGAAGCAGCTGAGCTCCATATATATATACCATTCTTTTTTCCTCCTTTATCCAAATAGTGCGCTAAGGCCCTCAGAGGCCTTATCCTCGTCATCCTGCTTAGATTCTTCAGTTGTTTCTTGTGCCTCTGCACTCTGTTCCTCAGGGGCTTCCTCTGAAGCTTCACCGGAAAGTGATTTGTTCAGTGCGTTAGCTTCCCTAATTGCTTTGAGTATAAATAGCTGCACATTGCTTTCATCCACAGTTCCAGTATCCAGAGCGAGCTGCTCAGCGTAAAGTCTAGCTTTGACCAGAAGCTGTGGAACGATCTCAGGAACCAGGAACAATGTCTCAAGGGCAATGTTCTTTGCCTGTGCAAGTGCGTGAACTATGTCACTCATAAGCTGTGCTTCAGTGATTGAAACAGCTTCCCTGTTGAACACAAGTCCAGCTTCGTAAGCCCCTATTATGTTAAGGCCAACGGTAACCGGGAGAATCTCCAGCTTTTCAAGGATCTTTGCTTTGTCTTTGGGAATTGCTTCCCCTTTCTTCACATATAGTGTTTCTTTCTTGACTACGATTTTTCCCTTTTCAATGGCTGTTGGAAGCCCAGCTTTCTGGAACTCACTTATCATGGGCCCAGGCGGGAAATTGGTAGGCATTTCAGGAACAATAATGTCATCTTCTGCTATCTCGCCGCCTCTTGCTGCGGCTTTCTGCTTAGTTCCTTCCAGTATTCTGTATAACTTAACTGGCGCTTCTTCTGTGGTAATAACTGCAATCTGACCCTCAGCCATATTGCCGAATTCTTTGATATTCTCGAGTTTTACCTTGTCAAGGGCTTTCATAAGAAGTCTCTTTCTGACAACTCTGATTTTTACTCTTCCCTTGAGGTCGCTCCTGATTTTCTGCAGCTGGGCGTTTCTTATTCCCTTAATGCTAACGAGAGCAGAAACGGGACTCTTCTCAATCTCGTCTTTGAGCTCTTTTACCAGGTCTACTTTCCATGATGCCGGCTGTCTCTTCATTCAAATACCCCCAGATTTAGTTTGACTGGCTTGCCCATTGTGGTCTTCAAATAGATTGAGTCTATGTTTCCATATCCCTTTTCAAGTTTTCCAACAATCCTCTTAACGACAGCATTGATTTTCTCTGCAAGGTCTGCAGGGTCCATATCTCTCGTTCCCACTGGAACGTGGAAGGTTTTCTTGTCTCTGCTTCTTGCCCTGACCGTTCTCTTAAGGTTGCCTATGAGGGGGCTTGGGTCCTGGCCCGGTGGCAGTGGTTTTGGTATCTTGCCTCTTGGACCAAGCACCTGGCCAAGCGACTTACCGATATTTGCCATTAATGTGGATTCCGCGACAAAATAATCAATCTGGCTAGCCAGTTTCTTGAATTCCTACTTGTCATCGGAGAACCTCCCAAGGTCTTCAGGACCATACAGGAAATCTGCAGTGTCGTTTGCTTTACCCTTCATTTCATCAGTGCCGAAGACGGCCACTTTAAGCTCTCTTCCTCTTCCCTTTGGCAGAGGTATTTCTTCATTAATCCTGTTCTTTGGATCGCTGAGGTCGATTTCCTTCATGTTGATTGAAAGTTCAATGCTTTCTGTGAACTTCCTTTCCTTAGAAGTTTTCTTAAACTCTTCGATCTGAGTCAATAGTTCCTTGTTAGAAGCCAATTGTTTTCACCTCTGTAGTAATAGCGAGTACGGGACTCTTCTACAGCTAAATTGCGATTTCACCTTTCTTAATAAGGCTTTGGAATTCTTTTGGATCCTTCCCTTCTACATTTATTCCCAGAGAAACACAAGAGCCTATAACTTCTAGAACAGCTGCTTTCATGTCGTTTGCGAGCATGCTATCCATCTTTGCCCGGGCAACGTTCTTTATCTGTTCGAGAGTTGCATTCCCAGCCACATTTTCTTTTCTGTTGCCGGATCCCTTTTCCAACTTGAGTTCCTTTTTAATCAAAGCAGATGTTGGTGGTATTCCCACCTTGATTTCATACTTCTTTGTGTCAGGATCTGTGATCGTGACAGTTACAGGTACCTGCATTCCCTGAAAATCCTTCGTTTTATCGTTAATTTCCTTAATTATCTGCCCAAGGTTGAGACCTAGCGGTCCAAGTGCCGGACCAAGAGGTGGCCCGCTGCTGGCTTTTCCGCCTTCAACCATGGTGCTTACTGACTGTGCCATAAATGTTCACCTTGATAAGTTCGCCGTAATCCATTGCCTCTTTTTTAACTTTTTTATCAAATTGAAATCAATCCTTCACCAATACTGCAACATAAAGTGGGCCCTTTCCGTCTATGAATCTGGAAACATGCCATCTGGAGCCCTTCAGGATACCTTCCATTTCATCCCGGGAAACTATGAGATACTCAAACCATGGTGTGATGTATTTTCTGTACCTTACCCTAATAGTTAATTGCCCAGGCAGTTTCCCTTTGCTTCTATTTTCCTTCTGGTATTCAAGATGATCTGTCAGGTCTGTCCTGAGCGGGTCAACACTTTCAGCAAGAATTACAGCATTATCTGAAGTGATTCTTGCAAGGATTTCGAGCATCTCCAGCGCCTTTGTCCGATTGCCGAAAAGGCCAAAGTTGTTGCCGAAGAATGTAATGGTATCAAATTTCCTGTTAAGTGTTCCAATTTCCTCAAAGGGTTTCAGGATAACGTTTGAAACCCCTCTGGCAGCAGCAATCCTCAGGGCATTTGGAGAATTATCAAGCCCTGTGCATTCAAGGCCTTTTTCCTGGAGATGGAGGCAGACTCTCCCCGCACCTGTGCCGATATCCAGTACCGTTCCATGAGCAAGCTCTATTGCATTTTTTTCAACTTCAGGCCACTGGTCATAAGGATGAAAATAATTTGACGGGCCGCTTGAGAGGTCTATGTATCCGTCCTCCCTTTCTATAATCTCAAGGCCTCTGCCTTTCTCAAAGTAATCGGCAATTGAATGACCGTAAGCATCCTCGCTGTCTTTCAGGACTCTGCCCATATTACGATTTCAGAAAGGATTTTATTAATTTTTTGGTCAGATAAGACCTCAAGCGAATCCATCATATAGAACACAGTAGATAGCCAAGGAAGTTGATTGTAAACATTCTTGACGGGAGAAAGGAAAAACATTTTGAAGAATCAACGAAAATTCTGGTTGATATCTTCAGGTCCACTTCCACAATGCCCATTATGCTAGCTCGCGGAGTTCCAAGGATTGTTCCCACTGCCTCTGTGAAGGAGGCCAAGAGGCTGAAAAATGAGAATAATGAATATATTGTAGTTGGAGAACGGTATGGCATGAAGGTACCCGGTTTTGACATGAACAACAGCCCGGACGATGCACTTCAATTTGACTTCAAGGGAAGAGAGGCGGTCTTTACTTCAACAAATGGCACTCTTGTACTAAGAAGGATATCTTCAACCGGCAGAGTCTACATTGCCTCTTTCATTAATTTTCACGCTACCCTGGAGAAAATAAAGGATCTGGAAAGAGTCGATATAGTTGTATCTAACAGACCTGATGGTCCTGCTGATGAGGATTACATCTTCGCCGATTTCCTCAAAGCCGAACTTGAAGGCAAATCTCCAGAATTCAACGCTTATGCGGACAGGGTAAGGGTGTCCAAGGGATCCAGAAGATTAAAGCTCATGGGTGCCAGAAGGGACATTGAGTCAAGCCTGAAAATAGATTATTGCAGAAAGGCTGTGGTTTTTGACGGCAAATATATAGTTACAGATGGATGAGATTTCCCTTGCCCAGTGACGTATTCCTCTCCGCTGCCAGTTCTTCCAGGAGTGTTTTCGCCCAACGGAGCTTCTTCATCTTTCTTTCCCGGTCTATACCGGGTTTCTTTCCAATTCTCTTGAAATCAAAACCTACCAGGGTTATCTTCCCGGCAATGAGGTAGTGTGCCAGAAAAGCGCCCCTGTCGCCGTCCGTAAATCCGTAGAAATTGAAAACATTGTGAAGGGGCTCACCCTGGGTTGTGCCGATTGAATTGCCCACAAAATAAGGTGCAAAATCCCTAACAAGCGTCATATTGTCACCATGTGCATGAATAACCATAAGGCTGCCACCGTTGTTTGCCCTGGCCAGGAAATTCATGTCTCCGTCAAGATCTGTCACAACAATATCCGGAACACCTCTTTTCTTCATATAAACCGGGAGTGCCGAATCCGCCACTATTGTTTTACGGTTTTCGTCCATAAGGTCTATAGCTTCTTCCAGAGCAGGCCCGTTCCCTATGACATAGAAGTCAGAATTTCTGTATTTATTGAGAAGTGAAAGTTCAGATTTTACACCCAGGATTTCTGACAGGAGAAGGGCACTTTCGGAGTCTTTTGCGGGATCAATATCGAGGTCCAGGCAAATTCTCTCGTAATAATCGTGCCATTTTTCAGTATTCATTTGTTGTCAAAAGCATTCTTTGAACTGGTGGTCGCAGGTGTGGAGATTTCCTCTCTTTCGTTGAAGTATCTGTGCACCATGGAGGAGAGCATTGCTATTATGAGGCCGAGAACAAGGAAGAATATGCTTATTATTGCGGATGAAAATGGTATGAACTGCAGGATATACCTGATGTAATTTATCATTCCGTATATGATGAATGCAACAGAGAGCGAGAACATAAGCCCATAGAGAATCCTGTAGATTCCGTTCCTGTTGTTGTTAACATACATCTCAACTGCCAGTCCGCCCTCTCTGGCGAAGAAAGCAGCGTAAACCCACCAGGTGAACATTGAAAGGAATATGAGCACACCGTCAACGTCATTGCTCATGGTGTTGACGGTCATAACGTAACTGGAAGCAATTCCCACAAAAACAAGACTGGCTGAAATAACATATGAAAGGAATATTATGCGTGTTTCCTGGGCATACTCCCTGACCGAGCGGAAAAGGTTCTTCACCCTTCTGCCAAGCTCAAACCCACGCTCTACGAAGTACGCGCCCAGCACAATTGTCACAAAAGTAATGGCACCTAAGCTCGGGTCGACTGAATTCACCCTGGCAGCGAAAAGCTGATAGAAAATGAATCCCAGCGACACAACTCCGTAGGTGAGTAAAACAAGCCCCAGCGGTATGATGAATTTGTTTATGAGTTTCTTGTCCTTGAAGGCCTTTACTATGTAGTAATACACGGACTCAATGTTCTGGTTATGTCTCACAATAACATGTTTGACATAGCGCATCTTCTTTCTTGAAATGATAAGGGGTACAATGTAGTCATCCTCTGCTCCATCGGTCACAAGAACAACATCGCTAAATCTGTCATCAGAAAGCAGGAGATCCAATTGCCTGCCTATTCTTTCGTCTGAAACCTGCCCCACATCCATATCTCCTGTAATCAGGGCAACTTCTGAAGGTATTCCCTGCTTCAGCAGCTCCTCGTAATGTTTTATTGCGCCAAAAAGTGCGTTGGCATCTGAATCTTCCGGATCCTGAGAAATCAGCTTCAGGGCTGCATTATAGCAGGCTTCGTAACCGACTACAGGGCCCTCTATACCTGCCTTTTCTCCGTAGTCGTTATCCCTGTCCACGTTGAGTATCAGTGTGGTCATGCTGTTTCCCTTTTATCCAGTTACATAGTGGTATATATTGGTTGCCTCAGGTACACTTACCTGCACAACTGTATACACAGACTGGATACATTTTAACTATATAATCGGAAAATATAAACGTATCCCATGTTCTGAAACAACAAATTGCAGTTCAGACTCCCAAAAAAAGAGGATCCAGATGCGTTTTCACCTTGTCAGACACAAAGCATCCAAACCCGCCAAAAAAGGTGTCCACGAGCTGAGTTTCAAAAATAGTGTAATGCTCGCATTAATGCTGAGATTTTCAATTCCATCTGGCATTGTTCAGCTCAGGGGTGCCTCTGGCTGGAATTCATGATAAAAATCGGCAATTGATTAATCACGTTTCGTGAATTTTTAAATATAACATTAATCTCTCTTACACCGGTGCATTAATGTCCGGAATAGTAAGCTACGGTTCCTACATCCCGCGATTCAGAATTAAGCCTGAAGAAATAGCGCGGGTATGGGGAGAAGACGTTGACTCCATAAAGAATGGAATATACATTTTAAGCAAGTCAGTGCCGGCGCCAGATGAAGATGTTGCAACAATTTCAGTGGAGGCGGCCAGGAATGCCATCAAGAGAAAGAAACTGGACCCAAAGAGCATAGGCGCTCTCTACATAGGTTCAGAGTCGCACCCTTACGCTGTTAAGCCAACTTCAACAATAGTCTCTGCAGCAGTTGGAATGGATTTCTCCCTATTCTCTGCCGATTATGAGTTTGCGTGCAAGGCCGGAACTGCAGGGATGCAGAACGTCAAGGCAATGGTAGACTCAGACATGATCAAATACGGAATGGCAATAGGTGCTGACACTTCCCAGGGAGCACCCGGAGATGTGCTTGAATACACGGCATCTGCCGGAGGGACTGCAATGATAATAGGTAAAGAAGATGTCATTGCGGAAATTAACCACACCCTTTCAGTAACTTCGGATACACCGGATTTCTGGAGAAGAGAAGGAGAGCCATATCCAAGCCATGGGGAAAGATTCACAGGTGAACCCGCTTATTTCAGGCATACTCTTGGAGCAGCCAAGCAGATGCTTGAGGAAAGGGGAACAACACCATCTGATTATGATTATGCCATATTCCACCAGCCCAACGGGAAATTCCCGACAAGGGCTGCAAAGGTACTGGGATTCGAGGAAGCACAATATAAGGAAGGACTCTTAACTCCAGTCATAGGTAACACATATTCAGCATCCATGATGACAGGACTGTCGTCAGTTCTTGATGTTGCCAAACCAGGTGACAGGATATTCGCAGTATCATTTGGCTCGGGAGCAGGTTCCGATGCCTTTGACATAACAGTTACAGACAAAATCCTTGACCTTGACAGGCACGCAGCTCCCACAATAAAGGAGCAATTGAGCAAGGTAAGGTGGCTTGATTATGCCATGTATGCAAAATTCAAGAAGAAACTCATAGTTGGTGAAGGAATTGAGTGACGTTTACATAGTTGGAGCAGGAGAAACAAAATTCGGGGAACTCTGGGAGAAATCACTCAGGGAACTGGCTGTTGAGGCCGGGCTGAGGGCTATAGAAAACGCTGGAATCTTCTCCAGGGATGTGGAAGCACTATACGGCAGCAATAGTCTCGCAGGAATCATTAACGGGCAGGAAAACATCGGTGCCCTTCTTTCTGATTTTTCAGGAATTGCCGAAAACCACATACCTGCAATCAGGATAGAAGCCTCTACCGCATCCGGAGGGGCAGCTGTCAGGCAGGCTTATATGGCCATTAAATCAGGTGAATACGATCTGGTCATGGTTGGAGGAGTGGAAAAGATGACAGACGTTTATGGTTCGGAAATCCTTGACCTTACAAGTTCTGTTCTCGACCGGGAATGGGAAGCATTTTTCGGAGCCACCCCTGCAGCTTTGGCAGCTATTTCAGCCAGAAAATACATGGCTGACTTCAAGGTTGAAAAGGATGCTCTTGCAATGATGTCAATAAATGACCACCTTAACGCATCTAAGAACCCTGACGCACAATACAAGAACAAGCTGAAACTTGAACAGGCACTTAACGCCACACCAGTGGCAGAACCACTTAACCTTATGGACTGCAGCCCTGTGAGTGATGGTGCTGCTGCCATACTTGTGGCTTCTGAGGAATATGTTAAGAAGAACAAACTTGAGGGCGTGAAAATAATAAGCTCAGCTGATGCTCAGGATTACCTTGCTGTTCACAGCAGGAAATCCCTTTACACTCTCGAATCGGCAAAAGTAGCATCCAAGAAGGCACTCGAGAGAGCAAACCTCAAAATAGACAACATTTCCTTTGCGGAAATACACGACTCTTACAGCATTTATGGCCTCATGGAGCTTGAAGATCTGGGCTTTGCTGAAAAGGGAAAAGCCAAGGACCTCGTTTACGAGGACATAAAGTTGGACGGAAGAATACCGATCAACCCATCTGGAGGGCTGAAGGCAAAGGGAAACCCACTTGGTGCAACCGGTGTGGGCCAATTTGTGGAAGCATACAGGCAAATGAAAGGAAAAGCCGGAGAAAGACAGGTAAAAGATCCAAGATATGCAATGCTCCACAACATGGGTGGAACGGGTTCAATGTCCGTTGTGCACATAGTGGGGGGTGAGTAAACATGGGAGAGGTATCAAGATTCTGGAGAGAAGCTGAGCACAGGTACAGGCTTGTAGCCCACCAGTGCGGCAACTGCCAGAAGACATATTTTCCACCAAGGGACGTATGCCCCACATGCCACAGGGAATCCATTGGGAAGATGAAAGAAGTGACACTATCAGGGAAGGGGGTAATAGAATCTTTCACGGTGGTGCATGAAGTACCGTCGCCTTTTGTCAGGCAGAGGCCCTATATCCTTGCAATAATAAAACTGGACGAGGGACCATCGCTGACAGGGCAGGTAGTCGACGCTGACCCAGGTGAAGTTGAAATAGGCAAGAGGGTGAACGCTGCCTTCAGGAAAATTGCCCAGCAGGGCTCTGCTGGAATAATTCAGTACGGATACAAGTTCGTACTGGACTAACTATTTTAATCGCAAATCCATTATGCCCTCATGGACTCGGGAAGCAACACATGGAGAGCCCCTTACGCAAGCGGCATCCACAGGGCTGGGGTGAAATACCTTCAAAATTCCCCTTTTTTTAAAGCCGTTTTCTCGCTAACATTCGCCCTGTCGTTTGTCTTCTTCCTCGTATCCATTTATGCGGTTTTCAGCCCAGTTCATTCTGCGGATTTCACAAAGCCCTCTGCAGTCTACTTTTTTGTGCTCATATTCAACACACCATTCTTTCCGGTGCAGACAATTGGAGTCGCCATCGGCATGATGGTGCTTTATTCCATCTTCTTCGCCTCCATCATTTATGTAGGCCTTTCCCGCCTTAATGGGCCTCTGCTGGACAATCCCATTCTTTACTATGGCGGCATGGCGGCTTTTGGTTACCTCATGTCCCTCCTTATAACCATTATTGAAATGGCCCTTGGTGTACAGATCGGGGGGACTTCGATTGAGACAGGGCTCCAGCAGCACCCTTACCTAAGTTTCATACAGTTGATATATGCACCATTCGCAGAGGAACTCGGATTCCGGATCATTCCACTTGGCCTCCTGTCTGCATACTTTGTGAGACGGTCCAATGCTACTGGAATAGACACGGCCATTTCCTTTCTCATACCCGGCATTGTAAGGAAGAAATACGGGATCAAGCTGAATAAGTGGGACTACCTTCTTATTACTGCAACCAGCCTTCTCTTCGGATTCGCGCACTTTCTGCTAGGTGCCTGGGACCCTGGAAAAATTATTTCAGCCTCCCTTGTAGGGTTTATTCTGGCCTTCGGTTTCGTGAAATTCGGAATATTCGTTGATATTCCCATGCACTGGTTCTTCAATGGTTTCTCAACATTGTATCTCATATATCCACCAATGACCGGACCGTGGTACATATCAATAATGTGGATATTGTTTGCAGGTGCCGTGGCCCTTATATTCCTGCTTATAGTGGCGGCAGAACGCAAAAAGAATGCAGGTTCCTCAGAACTTCCGCCTTACCCGCTTACCTGAAATTATAAAGTTTCCTTTCAGTACCATTGCTGCAGCCTTCACAATAAGATCATGCTCGACTTCCTTAATCCTCTCAGAGAGGGTCTCTGGGGTGTCGTCGTCCATCACGTCAACGGCTGCCTGCATTATAATTGGCCCTGCATCAACATCCGGCGTAACAAAGTGAACTGAGCAACCGCTGATTCGGGCTCCACTCTCAAGTACATTTTCATGAACCCTGTGCCCATAGAAGCCGGGTCCACCGAAACATGGGAGCAGGGAGGGGTGCGTGTTTATAATTTTGTAGAGATGTTTCTGCACAAGCCATGTGGGAATAATCTTCATAAATCCGGCGGTTACGATGAGGTCAGGCTTTAGTTCGCCTATAATTCGGTCAAGTTCGCGGAAATAATTCTCCCTGTTTTCCTCTGTTCTGGTAAGCGAAATTGCATTTATGCCATGATCACGCGCTCTCTTAAGGGCTCCTGATAGCTTTCTGTCAGAGATGAGGCCAACAATATTTGCCTCCAGCCTGCCAGATGAGACAGCATCTATGAGTGCCTGGAAATTTGTTCCTTCTCCGGAGGCCAGAACTACAATTCTATTTCCGCTCATTCACTGGTTGAATATCATAGTAGAATAAATTAATGAACCTTATGGCAGCATTGCGCTAGAAAGAATTAAATGTGGTTTGAACTGTTGACTATAACTAGACTCGTTGGTCAAAATGATAGACATCTGGATTGAAAAGTACAGGCCCAGGAAATTATCAGATATAGT
>JBJKQJ010000205.1:0-8375 GCA_046705445.1 Thermoplasmataceae archaeon | reverse complement strand
GTCTTTACCAATTCGTATTAACAAGCCCATAGCCGCATAGGAAGCTGAAGGGCCAAAGCTTAGACGTGTGACTGCCAATTGTTTCAGAAACTTTATTTCTGGGATGCCTTTCCTCACCATTAAATTTACAGGGAACTTCACGGCGTTTACAAAGTGGGATATTGATTCGGGGTCGTAGACACCCATGGGGTATACACAACTTGCCCCTGCTTCAATATATTTTTCTGATCTGGCTATTGCGCATTCCAAACTTTCTTTCAGGTTTTTTGAGTTGGTAATAGAAACTGCATCTGTTCTTGCATTTATCACTAAAGGCATACCTATTTCCTCAGCCATTTTTCTTATGGCCCTTATTTTTTCACTTTGTTCTTCAGAAGAAAACAGCCTCTTTTTCCCATGGTCATAATCCTCAATGTTTATACCCACCGCACCGGCATCTATGACTTCCCTTACAGATTCAACCACTTCTTGTATGTTCCTCCCAAAACCTGAAACCATGTCAACGCTCAGGGGTATGGAAAGAACTCTCGCCATATTTCCTATGGAAGACATGAATTCCTGCCTGGGAATGGATTCCCCATCAGGATAACCACGAGATACCATCATGCCCGCACTTGAAGTTCCAACCGCTGCAAAACCAACCTCCTCAAAAATCCTGGCACTCGGGATATCCCAAGCATTAGGCAAAATGAAAAAATTCCCAAAAGAGTGCATAGAATTGAATCTCTCTGCGAGTTTTAGCTGATTCTCAAACTCTTCTTCTTTACCTAGCATACTTACGTTCAGAACTCCAGCTCTTACTTCAAGTTTTAGAATATTCCTTTCCTTTTTCCAAGGCTAAGGGCACCCACAATTTTCTTATCAAAAACAGTACGGCTGATGTCATATGTAAAAACATCATAATTCCTTAATATGTCATCCCTGTCCAAGAAAGCCAGTCCTGTTCCTGCAAGTTTCCCAAGAGATTCAATTCTGGTCCATTGAACGAGCAATTCCTGCGGGTCTTTGCTTTGCATTATAGATTTGTCCTTTTTTGCTGGATCTAATCCTGAAATTGATTCCCGTATCCCAGCGATATCAATTCCGGGTCCCAGAATCTCAATGTCAACGCCCACTCTGTAACTTCTGGACAGTGCCATGGCCATTATATTTCCCGAATGTGAGATATTGAAATCCACAGAGATATTATCTATCATTTGGACTCCTGTGGACTCCAGGAAATCTTTTCCGCACACTCCCCGCTCGAGTTTTATTTCAGAAGGGCCGAGTTTCAAAACTTCACTTAATGTCTTCCGTAATAGACATCTCCTGTTGAGGTACCTCTCTTTTTCTATCTGGGAGCTAATGGTGCTGGCAAAATTCTTTTCAAAATCTATAAGGAATTCTTCTCGGTTGAGAAGAGGCTTATCCAGGTCGAAAAACCTGAGGTCAACAGAGTCTATGCTCCCTTGAGATCCCAGGTCTGGGGCTTCATTCCCTTTGCTGTTCTTGAAGTGGAGATTGAACATAATACACCTTCTCTTTTCTAGCGGGAATGCCTGACCATTTTGTATCATTTGGCAGAGTTTCCCCTTTCATGAGCAGGGAGAGTGGCCCAAGGCTCGAACCAGGTTCCATGGCAGAATCGTACAATACAATTGAATCGGCGCCAATGGTACAACCATCCCCCACCTTAAGATTTGAACCCTTGAGAACCCTGTCCTCAAACAGATGAGTCTGGAGAACACAGTCTTCATTCAGGCAAACGTTATCACCGATTTCTACAAGATCCCATTCAAGGAACCCTGTTGTGCCTATGTAGCAGTTTTTGCCCATCCTGACTCCAAATAGTCTCAGGAAACCTTTTAGAAATGGAGTTCCCCTAAGAGCTTCCAGGAATAATGGAGAGGCCATGAATTCGTAGAGCGCGTTGACAAACTCCAGTCTCCATACGAAACCACTCCATAGAGGATGGGCGAATGGTTTGTACCTTCCTGCAACCAGCCATTTAGCTGAAATTACTGACAGGCACATAATGGCACCCACGGATGCATACCATACAGGTATCAAGGCAATTGCAGTCCATAAGCCGAAGGTTCTCCACATAGATAACGTGCCTTCCAGAACTGCAGTTGAAACGAGAATAAAGCCTGCCGGAGGAAGGGTTATCCGCAATAGTTCCACAAGTCCTCTTTTTATTTTCAGTTTCAAAGAAGGTTGATAAGTCTTCTCCTCCGAGTACTTGTCACTTAACTGGTGTCTTGGAAGCTTTATCGGCGGAGAACCCAGCCAGGTAGCATTTGTAGAAGAGGCATCTTCCCTGTTCCTGGGTGATATGGACGAGACTCCAATTAATGAGCCGTCCCCAATCTGGGTTCCTGTAGGAACAACTGAGCTGTTCCCCAAGAATGCTTTTTCACCAAGAACAGTGCGGCCAACTGTCATCACTCCGTTTTCAATATGGGGGGTTCCAAATGAGACTTCATCTGCAATGGTTCCACCGAATTTTATCTCAATCAGATCCGGCACAGAAGGAGCTGCAGTAGAGAGCTCCACAGATTTGCCAACCTTTGCACCTAGAAGCCTGAACCAAGGAACCACGTAAAGCGTGGCTCTAAGGGATCCTATCAAATCAAGAGAAAGGGCCTGCATTCTGTCAAAAATCCAGTTTCTGATGTAGAATCCACCGTGTACAGAATAGGTGCCCTGTTGCACATTTTTAAGTAGAAGCTTCTTTAGAATCACCAGTTCGCTCATCATAAGCACTACGAACGATGCTCCTACCAGGGGAACCGCTGCAAGATATTTCAGAGGTTCCTTCAACGGATTCAATGTCAGGAGGTACAGGATCCCTGGCGATATGGTTGATATTACCACCAATGGGAGAGAAATGGAAAGTGCTGCATATAGCGGGTAAAGAAATCTGGACCCTTTCTTGGGGTGATCCTGCACCTCTTCATTTTCAACCGCCCTTGTTCCAGTATGGGTGTACTTTGCAGGAGAACCAGACCAAGTTTCACCCTTTGGTATTTTCTGTCCTGTTTCCAGCAATGATAGGTCTTCCAGTCTGGCATAATCGTCCATGACGGCCCCTTCCATTATTACTGCCTTAGTTCCAACAAAGCAGTTTGAACCGATCATTACAGGCGCAATGATCAGTTCCCCATTCTCAACTGAGTAGCCAGAAATGTTGGCACCTTCATCAACTGAAGTGTCATCTCCAATTGTGATGAGATCGAAAGCTGCAATATGGTCAGTTTCGAGATGAACATTCCTGCCGATTCTTGCCCCAAGTAACCGGTATATTGCCGGAAGTAGGGGCGTGCCTGCAAGGTAATCCAGTGGGATGGAGGAAATTACTGACTGCACAAACCACCATCTGAGATAGTATGAGCCCCATAGGGGGTATCTGCCAGGTTTTATTCTGCCTAGTACAAGCCACTTGACGATGATGCCAAATGCAGTGAGTGCCGGAAATACAAGCACGGCACTGAGAATGGCCCATTCAATTGAGAAGATCAGCCCCCTGCCTGTCTGGTATAACATGAAGAACACCAGATATGGGGTGATCCATTCCAGTGCCTGAACGAAGTAAACAAAGTATAAGCCAATGGCTTGAGCAATGGATGGTATTAGCTTCTTTCTCTGACGCGGCTTATCTGCAGCTTTAAGCTCTCTAACAAGATTCTCGTATCTCATGTCACTGGTCTTGTCACTTTTTCTGGTCTTAAAGTAATTCGCAAGTGACTTTACAGTGGGATTGTCATAAATATCTGCTACTGAAATGTCTGCGAACCGTTCATCCCTTCTGAGCTCAGAAACCAGCCTAGCGGCAATGAGCGAGTGCCCTCCCAGGTTAAGGAAAAAGTCATCATTCAATGAGACCTGTATAGGATGAAAAACCTTTTCGCATGCCTGTTGAATGGCTGATTCAACCGGATCTGCGCTTCTCTCTTTCTTCTTTTCTGAAATCTCCGGAGCCGGAAGTGAAGCTCTATCCAGTTTTCCACTAGGCAGCCTGGGGAGGTCCGGCAGCGTCTGTATGATATTGGGTATCATATAAGAGGGTAGAGTCGCCTTTAACCTTTCTCGCAGGCCCCTCATATCTAAGCTGGCTCCAGGTTTCAAGACCAGGTAGGCTACAAGCAACTGTATTCCGGATTTGTCCAGTTTCACAGCACTTGCGGACGATTGAACCCCGGGAAAGCGGTTTATCTGGGATTCAATTTCTTCCAGTTCAATGCGGAAACCCCTCAATTTGACCTGAGAGTCCCTTCTACCAGCAAATTCTATGTTGCCTTCCTCAGTCAGTTTACCAAGATCGCCAGTGCGGTACATCCTTGAGCACGATGCATCTTGAGAAAAAGAGTCCTTCAGGAAACTGTATATATTTTTCTGGCGAAGGCCAATGTATCCCAACCCCACACCAGGGCCTCCAATGAATATTTCTCCTGTTATCCCCTGTGCAACAGGGTTGAGTTCCTCGTCAAGCAGATATATCCTGTAACGCGGCAGAGGTTGCCCAATTGTAACTCTCCTTCCCGGTTCCAAATCTGTGTAAGTTGCGGCCACAGTTGTTTCAGTAGGCCCATAGGTGTTTACTATCCTTCTTCCAGGCTTATGCCAGCGTTCAGCCAGCCATTCCGGACAAGCTTCTCCCCCAAGAATTATGAGTCTTACACATGACAGGCCACCGTCAACAAGCGACAGCAAAGTGGGGACTACTGAGATCACTGTTACTTCATTCTTTTCAATAAAATTGCCATAGTCAGAACCAGATCTTGCAACAGATTGTGGCACTGGCACAAGGCATGCCCCAGCGTAAAATGCAAGCCACATTTCTTCTACCGATACATCAAAGGATAGTGATGCTGACTGGGCTACCCTGTCACTGCTCTTAACTCCAAATACCTCACTTTCAGCCTCCACCAGTGATCTGAGATTACTGTGCGAAATCTTCACACCTTTAGGCTTGCCAGTTGTTCCGGAAGTGTAGATTACATAACACAGTCTATCGGTATTTTCCTCCCCATAGCCGATCTCTGGCCTTTCCTGGCTCATTTGTTCAAGGTGCACTGAATTCTTATTTAGGAAAATCCTGACCCCATCGAATTCACTGACCTTATCCTGGAATGAGCTGTAGGTGATAACTGCCCGTGAACCTGAATTGGAGAGAATAAAATGAGACCTTTCAGAGGGATATTCTGGATCAATTGGCACATAAGCAGCACCAGCCTTAATTACTCCAAGTATGCTGGCATAAGCATCCACTGACCTGGGCAACATAATGGAAACCCTATCACCCGGGTTTAACCCTGCAGATATGAGGTACCAAGCTATCCGGTTTGCTCTTTTATCTAGCTCGGAATATGTGACCTTGAACTCCCCATCTTGAATTGCAGGATTATTGGGGTGTGAATCAACGGATGATTCGAATAATTGCTGGATTGATTTTGTATCCATAGTCTTTGCCTCTTGTAAGTAATGTGTACGGTTTTCTCCTGCGCAAAGAACGATTTGTTATGTTTGGACAATAATGTATTGGAACTGGTTGAACCGTGCTTTGTGTCATAGCAACACTTCAAAGATTATCGTTACTAAACTATTATGGTACAAAAATACTAATCACTATAAATTATGCATAACTCTGGGTCTCCGAAGCTTTCAAGGTATTCATTTTCTTCATGAAGAGAGGGCTCAGCGGAATCAAGATTAGCATCTTGCCTGAATGAAGCGGAACAGGTATACTAAATCATTCCGAACACCCAGGTCAAATTTCATTAGTGTTTATGTTTACTATCTAATCATATGAAAATTTTGTTCGTAGCTGGATTTGGCCCCATAGCTTCTGACATGCCAAAGAGCCGTGACCTTTACATGGAGACCATGGGAATAGACTTCAAGCAGGAAACTGGCGGGTATCTCCACACAGAAAAACTAGAGGGTTGCAAGGCTTTTGCAATCTGGCCACTTGAACAGGCTGCACTTTCGTGTTTCGGCATTAGCAGATGGCCTGAAGATACACCAAAACCCAGTGCGTGGCTAGAGTTTGATGTTGATGATGTTGAAGCGGCTACGGAAGAGTTGAAACAGAAAGGATGGAGAATTCTTCTTGAAAATAAACTGGAACCGTGGGGTCAGACAGTCTCCAGATTTCTTGATCCTGATGGTACTCTGGTTGCGGTTACCTATTCTCCTTGGCTCAGGAAATGACTGGTTTTCTTCCTCGCGCAAAATCAGTGAGGAAGAAGTGACGGGTAATTAAGAAACGAAAAAAGATCAGGGCTTTCTATAAACTGGTCATAAATACTGGATTTGTTGTCTATCCACGATATTTCAGGAGCTTCGAACCTATTTACCGTGATCCGGTGATAGAAAGGATTCTGAATAATTGTTCCCCCTGCAATAACATATACGGCCCCTCCCCTGTTCTTCTCTATATCTCCGTAATTGGACTGAAAATTGGGACTTACCAGGTTGGCAACAATGAGTTTTTCCTTTCCCCTGTTTATGGTAATGTGCCCGTATCCGGGTGGAAACAACACCTTGCTGTTTGCATCTGCGTCAATGAGCATGACCTCCATAACATTGTTTCCGTCCATTTTCTGCAATAGAAAAGTTGCTTTTCCTGAAATTACTTCATAAAGTTCAGGGTAATAGTTGATTCCATCTTCTGACATTGGATGGTAATGCCCGAAAGTCTTGCAATACTCTCTCCCAAGATCATATGGTTCCATAACGGTTACGTCATACCTGATCCCGTGGTTTTCAAAGATATCATTATGTTCAGGGTCAACAGAATTTCTGAACATGGTGTAGATTACATCGGAACCGTTGCTCTCATTGGCGAAACGCTCGTCCAGCAACACGGGTTTCATGTCTGAAACTCTCCTGAAAGTCCTGCCAAATGCGGATCTTTCAGTGAACAACGAATTCTCCCCTACATCATACTCCAGATGGAATGAAGTTGGATTGAGATTCATATTTCATGATACGGTTTGATAGATATAAGTTATACTGAAACAATAATTTTTGATTCGCGGCATAGCCTTATATTTAAGGATAAAGTTTAAAAATTAATAGGGCAAGTTTAGAAATTTATACTGAAAATAACGCTGCCGGGATCTGGAAAGATCATATGGGCCATGGTGTCACACTGGTAGCCTCGAATATTCCATATTTCAGAAAGAATATCTGACCACCTCTGTATGTCCCATGGACAAGAACCTTCTCACCATTGGCAGGCAAGGTTCCATTCCAGACCACATATACAGTTCCGGATGTATCATTGACTCCAAATACACTGGTGTTGCCAAAGGCGTTTCTGCTCACTACTGTCCCGTATATGTAAGTAGTCTGGTCATTCTGCAGGTTGCTTACTTTTGTGGAAGCCACATAAGGAAATAGCGAGTAGACGGCAATAGCAGCAATTACGACTATTACTGCTGCAGTGGCAACTTTAGTACTTTTGCTTAATGCCATTCTATCCCTTTTGGTTTCATCAAAAGTCCTATTCATTAAGTTTTTGGAACAATTTTTAAAATATCGCTGACTTTTTCAATGGATATTTTGTACAGAGAATTTGTTCTTGGCTAATTGTTATGCCATAATTCTATTATAAAGACCTGAGCTTGTTTAAATACTGATCCAGTGCACGGGAATGCAACTAATCGATTTGGATCACATCATGAATTGTGTATCCAGGTTGACCCTGGCATGAAGCGATCTGTGGAGTAGTGAACAAAATGCTCGAGGAATCGGTTAAACTATCACTGGGCCTAAGTATACCTATTTGGGCAGCCATGGCAGTATTTGTAATTGCTGGTGGAATTTATGGAGGGGTCAGCGGCCTTGGCATAGCTTTTGCTGCTGTGTTCTTCGCAACAATCTTTTGGTTCGTAGCGGTAACAAAAGTCATTGGAGATAATAAGGAGAAGGAGACATACAGGGGCCCCACAATGGAAACCAGGCTGGCATTGATTGAAGACCGCCTGAATCAGATTATATCCTCCAAGAAGGAATGAAGATGGCCAATGAAAAGCGGTTGCTAACCACGTTAAAGGTCACCGCACTGGTCCTTATCGTGGTTTCAGTCAGCGTAGTGGCATATTCGCTGGTAGCTTCAAACTACTTTACTGGCTTTTCCTGGAATCCTTACACCACTGCTTCATACAATACAACGGAGTTCAGCCCCCAGGCGAATTACTCATTATACGTGACCGCTGACAATTGTAAGATAGAAATGGTACCCTCTTCAGACAACCACCTCCGTGCGACTCTTGAAGTAAGCAACAGTTTCTTCCAGCAGGCTTTTGCCAATATAGAAGTCACCGAAAGGGGCAGTACATTCACTTTTGAAATGATTACCCCCAAGTGGTTCGGCACAGATTCCACTG
>JBJKQJ010000204.1:0-7463 GCA_046705445.1 Thermoplasmataceae archaeon | reverse complement strand
TCATCAATCAGAACTGAGTCAGGGCCATCAGCCCTTCGTCTTGTGCCAGCGATTGGATGGATTGTCATTTTTCTTCCCTGTCTTACAAACACACTTTCGGGAGAACTGCCAATTATTTCAAGGTCCTGAAATTTGTAATAGTAAACATACCTTGATCTGTCCAGTAGGAGCATGTACTTCATCAGTTCGAAGGCGTCGAAGTTTTCCACTTCAAAGCGGTGTGAAAGGACCGTCTGCAGCATTTCACCGTTTCTAATTCTCTCCACTATCTCACTTATGTTTTGCTCTAAAACAGCTCTTGAACTTTCCGAAATACTTGATAATTCACTCCTCCTTCTCGAGTAGCCGGGGGCAGATCTTGTGAATTCCCTCTCTTTTATGGAGTTCGGTATAATGGTTCCAATCAATGGCCACGAAGACCTGTTTTTAAGTGCCAGGCCATATATTTCCCCAACTAGTTCATAGGAAAGAAACAGGGGGATCAATTTTGATCCGCTCTTCTCAAGAATTTCCGGAATTTTATTGTTTATTGCTTCCTCTGGGTTCTCCCTAACAAGCAGTGGTTTTTCGTCGGTGAGGAATAGTGTTTCCACACCGTGCTCGCGCTCAAGATCGGAGAATCTGCAGATATAGGCGAAATCTCTTCCTTCTCTTTCAAGGTCTCTGATTTCCTCATACAGGGGAGATTGCAAGCCTGAACACCTCCATAAATTGCTCTATTTTCCTGTGATCTTTTTTTCCGGGATATTCCTCCAGCTTGCTGCTTAGATCTATGAAGAATGGATTAACCTTCAATATTTGATCAATATTTTCAATGGATATCTTACCTGCAAGGCCAATCTTCTTTTCAGAGAAATTCGGCAATGCATCAAGATCCTCCTCTGTGATTTCTCTTCCGTAGTCTATTAGCACAAGGTCAGATCCATTGCTCAGCTTCTCATGGGACTCTTTGAGAAATTCCTCATTCTTCTGTGGGAAAACAACTGAAATTGCTCTCTTTCCCAGTTCATTGTGAACTAAGTCTATCTCACTTTTCCCGTGCTGGAAATGAAGTTGAATATAATCCTCAAAGGAAGAGCTTTGTTTGGCAGTTTCCAAGTCGGTATAGACTCCTGCCACCTTGAACCCATTCGCTGATAGTTTCCTGACAAGTTCAGGAGTCCCTTTTCTGGGAGATAAATCAGATAGAATGACTCCTATAATTGAAACTCCTGCTGACTTCGCAATGAATGCGTCTTCAAGATTTGTCAATCCACAGACTTTAATCAGGGGAACCATGAATTTTACCTCGAATCCTCTATTACACGCTCCACGTGTTCCATTACATAACCATTTTCAAGAAGCTTCATTGACTCATCAAAGGCTTCCTGAGGTGTAGAAAATCTTTCATTCACGAACAGTGCCATGGCAGCGTTGAGTGAAATGAATTCTGCAACAGGCCTGCTCTTGCCGGAGAGGCCCTGAAGTGTCAGGGAAAAAGATTCAGCCGCATCTATTCTGGAAATTTCGTCAATGCGTATTTTTTCCTTAAGGACTTCACCAGGTTGAAATCTGATGTCTTCCCTGCTTCCCTTCCTTACCAATGTTATATTCGACGAAGAACTGGGAGAAATTTCATCCATTCCGTCATCAGAATATACAACACACCCAGTCTTTGAGTTAAGCAGGAGGTAATTTGTGTATAAATCACCGATCAATCCATCCGTTACCCCTAGCATCATTACCGAAGGATTGGCAGGGTTTGTCAGTGGTCCCAGGTAATTGAACACAGTCTTGTGAGGGAGCATTTTACGTGCCTTGGCAAACTTGGCAAAGTTATCATTGAACATAGGGGCCAGTATGAATGAAAATGAAACCTCGTTCAATCTCCTTGCCAGTTCAACCTGATCCATTTCAAAGTTGTAACCCAGAAATTTGAGGAAATCCGCACTCCCTTTGTTGCTGGTAGCTCCAAAGTTGCCATGCTTTGCTATTTTGACACCAAGTGAACTGAGAATCAGGGATGCTGCTGTGCTGACATTTATGGTATTCATGCCGTCCCCTCCAGTACCGACAATGTCAGCAACACCGCTAACAGCTTTCAGTTTAGCTTTCTCTCTCAGCCTGGCAGCAAGGTATGTCACCTCTTCCGGGGTTTCTCCCCGGTCGTGCAGTAACTTGAGGAATTCTGCCTTCTCCTCATCGGCTGAACTTTCAAGAATTCTGTTGAATTCCATTGCAATGGTGCTGTTATAGTTGGAACTGCCGGATCCTGGATTAAAGTCACTCTGCAACTGAAATTACCCCTTTCAGTTCGGACTGAAACTTCCTGAAGCCGTTGAGGTCCCTTTCCCTCAGCATAGGGACAAGCATAGTTCCTATGGCAACTCCACTGCTTCCAAGGGCAATTATATCTCGAACATCACTCACAGTTCGGACACCGAATCCGAAGTTTACTTCTCTCCCTTTAGCCAGGCTGAAAATCCTGGAAGACACCTCGACTGGATCATATGGGACTGTTATTCCTGTTGAAGGTTGGAGTCCATAATATATCCATGAGCTTGTTACCGACGATACTTCTTCAATGATCGATTCTGGTGTTGAAGGATTGAAAAATGGAATGTATGATACTTTTCTCTGGAGACCTTCAATGAACGAATCCTTTTCCTCAAAATAATCGGTGAGAAGATCAGGCACTATGGCTCCTGAAATGCCCGAGTTCTTCAGGTGTTCTGGATAAGTGTCCCCGCCGTTGGTGAAAACATCATGATAAGCGAGAATATCAGTTTCCATGCCTCTGCTGTTTACTATATCAGCGAAGTCGGCAAGATCTTCCTCAGAGAACTGCGACAAAGCCACAGAATGTGTGCCCTTTATGGAGGGCCCATCATAAAGGGGATCTTTTGTAGGGATTCCTATTTCGACATACTTTACTATTTCAGTATCGACTTCTTCCAGAAATGAACTGACTGTTTTCTTGTCCGGATAATCAGCTGTAAAATAGAGAATTATGGGCCTCAAGAGAATCACCTGCTGAATATTGACATATCCATGAGCCCATGTCCGCTTACGTTCACCACTATTGTAGACTTGTCCTGAAGATGTTCCCTTGCATATTTTATGGCTGTTGCAATGGCATGGCCTGATTCCGGAGCTGCTACTATCCCCTGTGTCCTGGCGAACACCTTCAATGCCTCTATAACCTCTAATTCCTGCATGTCACTGGTTTTTACCCTGTTGGAGTTGACAAGCATGGAAATAGATGGGGCTGCACCGTGGTATCTCAGGCCACCTGCGTATATTTTCTCAGGAACAAAATCTGAGCCCAGTGAATACATCTTGATAGAAGGAAGAATCTTAGCAGAGTCAACGTAATCATACTTGTATTCCCCTTTCGAAAACTTGGGGACCTCCGAAGCGGTGGAAGCGATTATCTCAACATCTTTGAATTTCCTCATAAGAGGGAAGACAAAGCCTCCAAAATTACTGCCTCCGCCAACGCAGCCTATGAGAACGTCCGGCTCTTCACCCATTATTTCCAGCTGCTTTTCAGTCTCCAGACCTATTATGCTCTGATGGGTAAGAACAGAATTGAAAACACTCCCCAACATATATGGAATATTGTTTGCAAGTGAATATTCAACAGCTTCGCTTATTGCTATGCCAAGCGTTCCTGGATGGTCCCTTTTTTCATTCAAAATCTTTCTACCAAATTCAGTCTCAGGAGAAGGGCTGGGAACAATATTCGCACCATAAAGTTCCATTATCTGCTTTCGAAGAGGTTTCTGGTTGAAACTTACCATTACCATGAATACTTTAGAAGAGATACTTGCAAAAGAAGCAGCTACGGATGTTGCGGTTCCCCATTGTCCCGCACCAGTTTCCGTTACTACTCCGCTGAAACCTTCATCTCTCGCATAAATTGCCTGAGGAATTGCTGTATTGATCTTGTGCGAGCCTGTTATTGTAGCACCCTCATATTTGATTAGGATTTTTCCACGGAATCCAAGGTGTTTTTCCAGTCCCGTTGCCCTGTAAAGTGGGGTAGGGCGTCCTATCTGCGCATAAAGCTCCTGAACTTCATCAGGTATTTTCGTGTATCTCTGGAAGGTGAATTCCTGCTTCAGTATCTGTTTTGGCAGTATACGGTTTAGTAATTCAATAGATGAATTTGTCTCATCCCTGTCCACTGGTGGCGGAAGGGGTTTTGGGAGGTCAGGCACCACGTTGTACCATTGGTCCGGCATGACTGAACTGTCCTGTGTGGAAAGCATCAATCTTCACAATAATGTGCATTACTTAAACATTAGTGATTATTTTGTAGCAATCTATATTTATTTAACCAAAACTGCAACAGATTTTTATTTCATTTGCATTCAATTTCTTACTATGTCAGATGTAAAAGTAGTGGCAACAAATTATGTTCCGGGCCACAGGATTACTGAAGTTAAAGGCGCCATATGGGGTATTACGGTCAGAAGCAGGGGAATCGGTGGAAACGTTATGGCAGGACTGCGAAGCATCGTGGGAGGGGAAATAACGGAGTACGTGGTAATGCTCAACGATGCACGAAACCTCGCTATGGATAGATTGAAAGCAGAGGCAGAGAAAGTTGGGGCAAATGCAGTGCTTGACATGAGATTTGACACCTCGGACATTGCTCAGACCATGACTGAAATTGTGGCGTACGGCACAGCAGTGGTAGTTGAACCAGTGTCAGAAAAAGGACAGACCGTAAGTCTTTCCTAATCTCATATCTTTTTTCCAAAGTGAAGAGCAATAGAACCCAGCATCATCTTTTTCATCTCTACTTCCTTGAATCCTGCTTCATTCATCTTATCTTTTATAGTTTCCGGTGCAAAAAAAGTCCTGACGGATTTTGCCAGGTATGTGTAAGAGTTTGACTTGGTTGCGTGGTCACCAAAATATGGAACCAAATGATAAAAATAGAGCGAGAATAATTGTGCAAAAGTAGGCACTGTGGGGTTGTATATGTCAAGGTTTGCAAAGACACCGCCCGGTTTCAGGACTCTTGTGGCTTCTGAGAAATATAGGTCAACACTCTCCAGATTCCTAGTAAGGTAAGCCGATACCACTGCATCAAATGATTCATTTTCAAAAGGCATGTCTTGGGCGCTGGCAACTACAAATTTGCAGTCGGGAAGTAATGACGGCCTGAACATACCTTCGGTTATGTCAAGAGATGTGACCTTACACTTGGGGCATGCTTCAAGAATCATTCTTGTGAGTTTTCCCGTTCCGGCTCCGCAATCAAGAATGCTTGCCCCATCCTTGAGTTTCAGGCATGATATGAGTCCGCGTCTCCAGCGTTGGTCCATTCCGCCAGAAATGAGGGAATCAAGGAGGTCATATCGGTCTTGTATGTTCTCAAACACATTTCTTACCAGATCTTCCTTTCTGAGTGGCTGTTCCGCCATAGGTCTCACTCAACAATTTTAGCAAACTGAGCGTGTGGAACGCTGTTTATGTAGATGATATTCTCCCGGTCAATGAAATCATTTCTAACTGCTAGGTCCACCACATGCTTGCCCACAAGATTTGCAATTGTGCAGAGCCCCATGGATGAAAGAAAGGTCGTATCTGAGACACTGGTGTCACCGTAAAAGGCTGGAGAGATATTCAGGTGCAGCCTGCCTTCTCTGAGGTCCTGGTTTATAAGATCAGAATCTGCAGCAGCAAGAACAATTTCTCCCTGAGTGTGCACTATCTTCATTGTGATCTTCTCCGTCATTTGATCACATCCAGTTTCCTGTAAACAGGCTCGTAGATCTGGCCAGCTGCCTTCAGTTTTGTAATAGCTTCCATTGCCCGCTCCTGGGTTAGTCCCCTGGATACGGAGAGTGAAATCACCTCATCAATTTCTGCATGGTGCCTCTCTTTCTTAATTTCCTTAATAATGTCAAACACAAGCTCCAGATCGCCACGTTGTTTTGAGCTGGTCCCGGAGTAAAGGATATCAATGTCCACTTCGCCGTTGGTCATGGACACGTCCTTCAGATAGTAGTCAACTATCTTCTTTGCCAGCATGGCATCCTCTTCGGTGACAATAGATGAAAGCCTTGCTTTTGCGGCTGCTTCCGCCAATCTTATGGTGGATTCAAGCTGCCTTGCAGTTATCGGTATGGAATCGACACTGCTGTTTCTGGTCTTCACGTACTCATCCTTCAGTAGTGCAATGGCATCATCAGAAAGTCTGGGGAATATTCTCGTTCTCGCGTATGAGACATATTTCCTGATGAGATCCTTTTCAACAGGGGGAGAGAAATCTTCTTCTTCTGGAATGTCAAATTCAGCAATTTCATTTTTCTCAAGGCTTCTATAAATTTCTCCTACACGATGGGCCTTTAGGACATGGCCTGCCAATCTCTCATCGTTGGTTCTCTCTGGTTTATCAATGATCTTGAAGATGACATCGAATCTTGACAGAAGTGGTGGAGGGAAATCAATCTGGTCTACTATGCTCCTGTTCTGGTCGTATCGTCCAAATTTCGGGTTTGCTGCTCCGAGAATTGAACATCTGGACTTTAGTGTGGCCATAATTCCAGCTTTAGAAATTGTGATAGTTTGCTGTTCCATGGCCTCATGCATTGCTGCTGTATCCTTTTCATCCATTTTGTCAAGCTCATCAATTGCAGCAAAACCGTTGTCCGCCAGAACAAGGGCACCAGCCTCCAAAGTCCATCTTCCTTCGCCGAAGTCATCTCTCACTGCAGCGGCCGTAAGACCTGCTGCGCTTGATCCCCTACCAAAAGCAAAAACTCCACGGGGAGAAATCTCTGTCATATACTTCAGCAGTTGCGATTTTGCTGTTCCAGGGTCGCCCACCATAAGTATGTGTATGTCACCTCTCATTGAGGTACCATCTTTCATGAATTTTCTGACTCCCCCAAACATCTGCAAAACCAGGGTAGTCTTCACCATCTCCATTCCATAGATTGTGGGTGCAATTGACAAGGCCAGGCGATCGATTATCTTTGGTTCCTTGGAGAGTGCAATGATCTGCTGCTCATCTTCCTGGGATATGTTAATCTCTTCTAGTTCCTTGGCTTTCTTGTAATTTATTGAATAGAAGTAAATGTCATACTCTGTCATCATGACATTACCCACTCTCTTCTGTTCCGCTCTCAGAACTCCATCTATTGTAACCCTGTCCCCGGGGAACAGTTTTCCGGCGATGTCGTCTTCCATTATTACGCTGATTCTCTGCGGCTGAGATCCGCCCTGGAGGGTTTCAGGATTCTCTTGAAGTTCAACTTTCTGGATGTCGACAAATTCAGACATATCTGGGTTCAGTTTGAATTTCTCCTTATTATGCCCATCACCTTCCATGGCATTAGAACACCTTTGGGGTTCGTCCAGTTTTCCTCTTTCCTGCTTAACATAAGTTATCTCTCCACAAATGGAGCAACCGAAGGCCGCTTTCTGCAACCTGGGGAGGACTTCTGTATTTTTCCTGATAATTC
>JBJKQJ010000203.1:0-14792 GCA_046705445.1 Thermoplasmataceae archaeon | reverse complement strand
CTGAGAAAATCCGGAAAAGGTATCATTAACGCAATATTCTGCCTGGCTGCTACCTTAACCGCCATGTCAATTAACGCTATAATTCAAATACCAATGAGCGTGGGTCCCGTTGGAAAAGCGCTTGGCTTCCTGTTAATGCCATTTGACAATTTCATAATGGGAATTGGCCTGATTCTCATGCTGGCAGGGTCTATTGTTTTCCTGGTGCACAGCATGAGGACCCGGAGGATTAAGCTTGATCTGCATACCGAATAGTTTTTTTCGTGAACTGATTAAGAATACTTATCCCTAAGTGGTTTTGTGTAATCCTTAAGACTGCCAAGAGGGTATAAAAAACAAGTGATGTTCAGGTGACGAGCACTTCTGATATACGGCTCCTTGGAGGAATTGGTTCCATACTGGTTATTCTGACTGTCGCCCCTACTGTGGGCTGGTTGATAGGCATAGTTGGCTTCATACTCGTATTGATCGCCATAAATAGGATTTCAACTCTTACTGGGGATAGGAAGATCTTCAACAGTTTCCTCATCGCAATCATACTGGCCATTGCAGCAATAATTGTTGGTGGGCTGGCGATTGTTGGCGGGATTTATGCCCTGGCCGGCATGGGCCAATTCCAGGGAAATACCTTTGTTCCTAATCCAAACGTCACACCGGGCGACTGGGCAGGATTTGCACTGAGAATTGTTCCGGCATTAATTGCGATATGGGTTCTCATGCTGGTCTCTGCAGTCTACATAAGGGGAGGATTGTCTCGTATCGGATCGAGGCTCAACATGGGCCTTTTTGACACGGCTGCCATAATTTTCCTCATAGGTGCAATCTTTACTGTGGTTCTCATAGGTTTCCTGCTCATATTTGTGGCCATGGTCATACTTGCAGTGGCATTCTTTTCAATACCGGACAACCTGGAACCCAGGGGAAAAGCCCAGGAAGTCTGAAGGAACCTTTTGGTTCCATTTTTTATTTTAAAAAGGGGGGTTCTGGAGCCAATTTGGCTTTAAGGAACATGCCTGGCAGAAGTTCCAGAACTGAAACACACTCTGGTAGGTAAAAGAGCAATCTCTTCATGATTAGGATAAGGTATTATAGACGTAATTCGAATTTCTGAGAATGTCCAAATTCCTGTTCACAGAGAACGAACTAATCAGGAATCTCAGGAAAATAAAGGATGGAAGTACAATCGCAGTTTCCGGGTTCAACATATCAACCGCGCCGGAATATCTTATACTGAAATTATACGAAACATATGAACGAACCGGGAGACCAAAGCATCTTTTCATAGAGTCTGACAGTCTCCCTGGCTCTCCTGGACGGGGTATAGACAAGGTTTGCGAGAAAATCTACAGCGACGGGAATTTTGAATTTCTTGACGGCGTATTAATGCCATTCCTGGGGTGGTCCCATGGCTCCAGAAACTTGTAATAGATGAAAAGATAGAAGGATACACCCTGAGCATTGGAACAATGGCCCACCTGTTCAGAGAAATTTCTGCAAATAGGCCAGGGCTCCTGACAAAGGTAGGGGTGGGAACGTTTCTTGACTCTAAACAGGACGGGGGTGCACTGAATGACCTTGCAAAGAAAAAAAGAAGGTTGCAGGTAGAAAACGTTTCCATGCATGGAGTTGACCTTCTTTTCATAAATGGCCCAAAACCGGATGTCACTTTCATAAGGGGAACAACTGCAGATGAGATTGGCAACATAAGCATGGAAAAGGAGGGCATATACGGCACAGTCTTCACCATGGTGCAGGCGGCAAAGGCCTGCCCGGAGCAGGGCAAGGTTTTCTGCCAGGTGGAAAGGGTCGCAAGGGCAGGAACAATCAACCCCAAGGCAGTCCATGTCCCAGGGCCTCTTGTTGATTACGTGGTGGTGTCGCCTGCTGAGTTCGCATGGCAGACAGGCTCAATTGAATTTGACCCCAGGATATCCGGAGGCCTTATACCGCCTAGGGAACAGCATTTCAGCAAAAAGGAAAAGGTGGACGTTAAGACACTAATTCAGAGAAGAGCCGCCATTGAGGTAATTAACAGGGTGAAGGAAGAAAAAAGACCCATAATTGCCAACTTTGGAGTTGGGATACCCTCCGGCGTCCCCAACGTACTGGAACGGGAGAAGGTGTCCGATTATGTTTACTCCACTGTTGAGGCAGGCCCGTGGGGAGGCATACCCCTGACAGGTGATGATTTTGGAGTCTCCGTGGGGCCCTTTGCCATAATCCCGCTTCCTGATCAGTTCAGCCTCTATGAGGGGGGAATGATCGACGTGGCTGTACTTGGTTTCATGCAGATTGGAAAGGAGGGTGACGTAAATCCATCAATGCTCCCCGGAAGGATACCTGGACCCGGAGGTTTTCCTGCCATAACCAGTGGGTCTCCATCCATAGTGTTTGCAGGACAGTTCATGGCAGGTGATTCCAGGATTGTAATAGACAATGGCAAGCTTAAGATCCAGAAAGAGGGAGAGAAGGTCAAATTTGTTGACCATGTGTACAAGATACTCTTCAGGGCAGAAGTTGCGAAACAGGCTGGAAAGAGTGTCACATACATCACTGAGAGGGCTGTTTTCAAGCTTGGGCCAAATGGAATAGTCCTGTTAGAAGCGGCACCTGGAGTTGATATTGACCGGGACATACTTGACCACATGGAGTTCAGGCCAATAATGGGGGAAGATTTCAGGGAAATGGATTCAATTCTCTTCAAACCCGGGAAAATAGGTCTTGGATCACATGTCACAGGAATACACAAGAGCGGAATAGACTGAGTTTCAAATTTGATGAAAAACTTTCCTGTAGCAATTCAAAAAACTGTGTTTTACGCTCCAAGACAGATATTTTATATATGAAGCAGATAATGTCGAAAAAGGTGATTGTTTGGTAAAACTAGACACGCTAGATTACAAGCCAAAGCCAATTGACGAGAATTTCCTTGAAGACGCCGAGCATTATCCGGTAACTGGAACCCATCACGATCACGAGGTTAGAGCCGAGGGCGTCCAGAGAATGGATGCAGAAGGCAAGCCTTATCCTACAAAGAACGGTATTCACGGATCAAAGGTAGCCATTGACTGGGAAAGCTGTGTAGCAGATGGAGCATGCATGGATGTCTGCCCCGTTACACTCTACGAATGGCAGCTTAACCCGGGTGAAATGGGCACAGGCAACGACAAGGACATAGCCAACGAAAAGGATCTCTTTGCAAAATACAGGACAGACAAGTGTGACCCCGTAAGGGAGAGCGAGTGTATTTTCTGTATGGCCTGCGAGAGCGTCTGCCCTACAAGAGCTATAAAAATCACACCATAAACCAACTTTTTTCTTTTATTAATGCGCCAGTTTTCCGCAAACATTTTCATGATTATCTCTTAAACTTCGATCTGAGACCTGTTTATCCTGTGTCCCCACTGAACAATAATACCCCGGTTTCACTGCATCCGGGCTAATATGTTATAAGAAACACGACCCTTAAATATCGGGATGCAAACTTATACTCTAAATTTCAATTGAATCCTTAGTGAATTGAAATGGATATTAATTCAAAGGCAATATATGCAGTTCTCATTGTGGCCGTTGTTGCATCGGGCATAGGCATCGGGTACGTAATGCAGCACCCCAATATGGCTGACAACGATCTTTCGCCTGCACCGGGCACTGATACCGTTTATCACCTCACATTAGTGATCACCACAAACAACTTCTTCAACAGCACTCAGGACCAGCCCGCATTCTACGTTCTGCAGAACGGTACATTGAAGAGTTCTGCCAACATTGTGCTTCCCGCTGACTCCCTCGTTGTGGGAACCATAGTGAACTATGATGACGGAAACGCTACAACTCCTGCAACATATGAAAAGGTCACGGGAACAGTAGGCAATCAGATAACAGTGGTTAACAACTCACTCATAAATTCCACCCAGACCTCAAACGGCATAAACGTGATTGGCGCCTGGACCACAAACGATGTGCCAGCTGCTGATATCGCGCACACCTTTACCGTGAACGGCATAAACCTGAACATTCCCATAGTAATTTCCTCGGTGGTTCAGTTCAGCTTCCAGACAGGCAGCATGGGAACTTACACCTGGCAGTGTTACGCCGCCTGCGGTTCCGGAGCTTCCGGATGGGAACAGGCAATGTCCACCCCTGGATGGATGACCGGTACGGTTACGATCCAGTAAAACTCTTTTTTTCATACTCTTCAAAATTTTATTTTTATGATTTTTCTCATTCTTCTCTTTTTGCTTCCGCATGATCAAGCCTAATATTGCAGGTTTCCTTCAACTGAATATGACCAGCAATTTACGGATAGACTTCATGAAGGTAGAGCCCGATGCCCCCAAGCCGCTACACGGTATTGCCGCCTACCTCAAGAATAGCAGAATAGAGCAGTCTCTGCGCGATCTTGTATACATCAGGGCTTCCCAGATTAATGGCTGTGCCTTCTGCCTTGATATGCATGCCCAGGATGCCAGAGCCAATGGTGAATTGGAACAGAGGATTAACTGCATTTCAGCCTGGAGGGATTCTCCATTCTTCACCAAACGTGAGAAGGCAGCACTGGAATTAACAGAGAAACTAACCTCACTGTCGGAAAGGCATTTTTCCAAGGATGATTATGATTCTGCCAGGGAAGAATTTGATGAACACGAATTCATTGCACTTGTTATGGCAATAAATGTCATAAACAGCTGGAACCGGTTAATGGTGAGCTGCGGAGGGACAGCTGGGATTTACGTGAACGAGGACCTTAAGGAAAAAAACCCGGGTTACTTTTCTGCACCTGAATAGAGAAATATTCAGATTTGCAAATATTTTTATACAAAATATCATGAATTTAATACATGAGCCGCCAGTCGGGATCGGTAAAGATAGAATTCGGTGACTCCAGGCATCCAAAGGTCCTGTTGAAAGAACTGAAACAGAAGAAAAAGATCCTCCACAAGGTGCTGAAGGGGAAATTTTCGCATCTAACAGAGGAAGAAGCTGAAACTTACAAAAATATGACCAGGGATGAAATTTACAATATGATCAAATCTTATGACAAGAGAATAATAGACCTAAGGAAAGGTTTGTGGTCCCAGGGTTATGTTGCATCTAGGAATGAGCGTGAAATGAGAAGAGCCGGATGGACAGCATACAGAAATTCCGGTATGTTTGCTGGTCCCAGAATGGATGCAGTGAGAACTTCCGAGAATGTCATGGAACAGGAAAAAAAGGAGTCAGAGGATCTCTGACTTCCATTGACCTTGATTAAGATAGGCCTGTTATTTCCCCGTCGTCTGTGAGATCAATACCTTCGGCCGCTGGAACTTTTGGAAGCCCTGGCATTGTCATTATGTCGCCAAGCATTGGAACAGCGAATCCTGCACCGGAGGAAATTGCCACTGATTTCACGGTTATGGAGAAGTTTTTTGGCCATCCAAGCAGCTTGGGGTTGTCGGATACACTGTATTGTGTTTTTGCCATGCATACATGCATTTTGTCCAGCCCAAGATCTGAAATATTCTTGAGGTCCCTTTCAGCTTTCTTCTGGAACTTCACTTCCTTTGCCCCGTACACATTTTTGGCAATTGCCACAATCTTATCCCTTACAGGTTGTTCCGCGGAATATGTCCTCTTAATAACTGGTGGGTTTGTGAGAGCTTTAAGCACTTTCTCCGCCAGATCGGTGCCTCCTGCACCTCCCTTGCTGAATACCTCCGAAAGGGCCCAGTTTACCTTGTGCTCCCCAAGGATAGTTTCCATTTTCTTTATTTCCGCATCGGAATCGGTCGGGAACCTGTTCAGTGCCACCACCGGATCAACGCCGTAGGACCTCATTATACCGATGTGCTTCAGAAGGTTCTCTGATCCCTTTTCAAGGGCACCGACATCCTCCTTGGATGGATCGTCCACGCCTGCGTTGAGTTTTATGGACCTTATTGTGGCAACCAGCACCACTCCATCCACAGGGAGTTTCCCAACAACTGAAACAAGATCCATGAACTTCTGGCCGCCCAGCTCTGAGCCGAATCCTGCCTCAGTCAGCACATAATCTGCAAGGCCTAGCGCCATCCTGTCAGCTATAATGCTGGATGTCCCATGCGCTATATTTCCGAATGGCCCGATATGGATGAAAGCTGGCACCCCTTCGGTAGTCTGTACCAGATTGGGTTTCAGCGCATCCCTCAAGAGGGCTGCCATTGCGCCCTGTGCGTTCAGGTCCCCTGCAAACACAGGCTTTCCGTCATATGAATAGCCGACTAGAATTCTGGCGAGCCGTTCTTTCAGATCTCTATAGCCAGATGAAAGCCCCATTATGGCCATTATCTCAGAAGCAGGAGTGATGACAAATTTATCTTTCATCATCACACCTGTGTCGGGTGAACCTGAACCTACTATTATGTCCCTAAGAGACCTGTCATTCATGTCGATGGCCCTTGGGAAGAGTACTTTCATGGGGTCGATCCTGAGCTTGTTTCCATGAAATATGTGATTGTTGATAAGTGCAGACAGGAGGTTGTGCGCAGCAGATACAGCGGGGAAATCTCCTGTGAAGCTCAGGTTGATGGTGTCACTTGGTTCAACCATGGAGGCACCTCCACCTGTGGCGCCGCCCTTTATTCCAAAACATGGCCCCAGCGACGGTTCCCTCAATGCCACGGCAACGTTCTTTCCGAGTTTTGCAAATGCCTGGCCCAACCCTATGGTTGTGGTGGTCTTTCCTTCACCAGCCTTGGTGGGGTTCATGGCCGTAACTAGAACAAGTTTTCCCCTCTTTTTGCCTTCGACCCTTTTCAGAACATCCAGCGACACCTTTGCCATGCTGTTTGTATATTTTTCATATTCACCCTCTGACAGGCCGAGTTTTGAAGCTATTTCAGAAATATCCCTTAGATTTTTAGCAGCCATTTATGAACATCTCGGTGCCACTATAATTTCATCAAATGAAATAAAACTTTCAAACGGGCAGAAATTGCATGTAGTTATCAGCGACATTAACGGTTAATAATCGGATGTCATGCATGGGACATGGCCCTTAAGACGGTCGAGGTAGACAATCCCGGTCAGAGATACATCTCAAACTGGATAATTTACTCAGCACTGGGTGAACCTGAAGTAAAGCCTGAGAACTGGTCGCTTAAGATCAGCGGCATGGTGAAGGAACCAAAAGAATACAGTTTCAAGGAAATCATGGAAATGCCACATCTTGAGTACATCTGTGATTTCAACTGTGTTACAGCCTGGAGCATCAAGAATGTCAAGTGGCAGGGGCCAAGCATGAAGGAACTCATAGAAAAGTCTAACCCTGAACCGTCTGCAAAATGGGTTATGTTCAAGTGCGTGGATGGGTACAGCACCCCTATTCCCATAGAATACGCCCTCACAGACAATGCTGTTATTGCTGTGAGAATGAACGGCGAGCCTTTGAAAGTGGAGCAGGGATTCCCTGCAAGGCCATTCATGCCGGAGCTTTATGCCTGGAAGAGCGCCAAATGGCTCAATGAAATTGAAATTATTGAGGATTATGAGGACGGTTTCTGGGAGAATTACGGATACCACGAAAGAGGCCTTGTGGACAGTGGAGAACGCTATACTAACGGCATGTGGAAAAGAGTCAAGAAAAATGTTACAGGCATGTTCAAAGCCTGAAACTTTTTAAAATCAGGCTGAGATCTTAGGATACCCTTTGTGGGAGTAGTTTCCGGCCAGTCTTTAACATCACCGGAAAAACATACTTTTTTTCAACTGGAAAGACCATCCAGAGCCATTGAAAAATGTGCCAGCATAGCTTTAGAATGCAATTTTTTCATTATAACTACATGAGCGCTCACGAGTAAGGCGTCCAGATATAATATGGATTAACGGATGTTTTTTGAAGAGGCGTTGCAGATGGAAGTACAAATGGAGCACGTAAATCCATTTTCCCTGAGGGGGAAGAGGGCTCTGATAACGGGCGGAGCCATGGGAATAGGAATGGGTATTGTGAAGAGATTTGTGGAGTCTGGAGCAAAGGTGCTTATTGCAGACAAGGTGACGGATCCTGCGGAAAAATACAGGGAAAGCCTTCCTGACAAGCTTAGAAGTTCTGTCTCAGTGATGGAAGTGGATTTGCTCAGTGATGATGCACCTCATCACATGGTATCGGGTATGGTCAAGAAAATGGACGGAGTGGATATACTGGTGAACAATGCAGGAATTTACCCCACCGTACCAATGATGGAAATGAATCCAGATCTTTTCGACAAGGTGTACAGGTTAAACCTGAGGGCTCTGGCCTTCACCAGCCAGGAATTTGCCAGGCAGATGATCAAGCAGAAGACGCCTGGTAAGATTGTAAACATAGCGTCCATTGACAGTGTTCATCCTTCATCCATCGGGCTTGCAGCATATGACGCATCCAAGGGCGGAGTTCTGATGTTTACGAAGAATTTCGCACTGGAGGTTGCCAGGTACGGCATAAATGTTAATGCCATAGCTCCAGGCGGCATTGCAACAGAGGGCACAGGAATGGTATCCTCAGGAAAAGGCCCTTCAATGGAAATGGTACAGATGCTTGAGGAATTTAGAAAGCACATTCCAATGGGCCGTATGGGGACCCCCGACGACATCGCAAAAGTGGCTGTTTTCTTAGCATCAGCTGCATCTGACTACATGACTGGTAGCCTTGTTGTGGTGGATGGTGGAAGACTGCTGATGTAAAATCCCCTTCTAATTTCTTCACCATTTCTTTTAATTTTTTTCTTTGATCTTGCTACTGCAGCCCTTTCTTGGATCTCCATTTTTAGTAAATGTACACATTTGCATGTTAAGTAACCACTCCTCACAACAAATTAAATAGCCGATCAAAATTTCTTGGCACGAATAAAGCCCCGTGGTGTAGTGGCCAAGCATTTCGGACTTTGGATCCGACGACGGCAGTTCGAATCTGCCCGGGGCTATAACCTGGTGTAAGGTATTGATTAGGATCGTTGGAAGGGCAGGATTTGAGCACAGGATAACTTCACCGGAAAAAGTGGAGAACCTGATGAAATCACTTGGGCTGAAGGAACAAAGCTACGTCTGCATAAGAAACGGCACGCCTGTTACGAGGTTCGACACCGTCATGCCTGATGACGAAGTAATTCTCATGGAGATTTTCTCAGGCGGGTAATTTCAGTTTAGCTCTTTCTGGTAGAATTTTCCAATGACAAGGAATTTTCCACTAATTTTTGTTGGATCAACAATCTGCATTTTTTCTTTCAGGTGGTCAATGTTCTTTCCGATGTTGAATTTTGGCAGGTTTTCTCTCACGACTTCTTCAAGGTCACGTTTTTCCACTGCAACATCCGTGCATAACCTGTTTCCGCAGACGTAGGGCCCAAGCAGAGATTGCCCTGCCCACTTCTTGATGAAATCCATTGCATTTGCGGCATCCACTGGGGGGCCATAATGTATCTTTGTGCCCGGCAATCTATCAGTTTTGCATTCCACAAGTACCTCGATCTTTTCAGATAGGTCCACCTCCGACGCTATTGGAGAGAATCCTTCCTCTTCAAGGATCTGAATGAGGATATTCTTGAATCTCACCGCCTGGCTGAATAGTATATCCTCGATGAGATCCGGTTTATCCAGGGTGAATATTCGGACGGCTGTACCCCTATTGTGGAATTTTTCTGGGCCGTATTCCCTGTCGGCACTGAAGTATCTTGCTTCGGGGTTCCTGAGGAACAACCTTGAATTGATCTTCATCCTGGAAAAGTTCTCCTCGCTTATTGCAGCTGCAGCATTTCTTGTTACGTCTGTTGGATCAATGATAACTACCGGAGAATCGTACTTCTCAGCTTCTGCAGTGCCCTGGAGATCAAACTTCATTGCTCCCTTGGTTGAGCTGAATGCCTCTATAACCTTCATCATTGAGCCGAACTTGATTATGAGGAGTTCGCATACATAACCGGAAAAGCCTGCAACCTTTATCTCAGAGCCATACACTCCGATGGTCTTCATGAAAAGTTTCAGCAGCCGTACCTGGTCCCTGCCGAATTCGCTTAGATTCTTCAGTACATACTCGGTGTGTAGTGGGGTTCTGTCCACAGAGCTTATGATTCTGGCATTTGGGCTCAGTTCAAAACAAGGTACTATATCGATCTTCCTTTCGCCGATGTATCCTGAAACATATGGGTGCTCAGCATACTTCTCCCTTCCATCCGGGATGACTTCATGCCCAATCTTCAGGCCCAGTTTTTCAAGTTCCTTGGGAGTGTATTCCCTCTTAAACACTACAAAAATGTCAAGGTCTCCACTTGCAAGATTGGTGCCTTTTGCAACTGAGCCAACCAGCAGTACCCTTGCCTTTACGTTGAGCTTCCTGACAACTTCTTCGGTCTTTACTATTATGGAGGATGCTATTGCCTTCAACTCATTGTTCTGGCTCTCAGTTGGCTTGTGTTTATCCAGTACTGCTGTGAAGTCGATCATTGCGGAAGTAGGTCCAGTATTGCCTTTGCAGGCTCACCGTCTGCTTTTTTCAGAGCTTCGATTGCCTTTTCCTTTGATACAGAGGCCTGCTCCATTACGAGCTTGATGTCCTCCTCGCTGAAATTCAGCACTTCTGCCTTTTCCTCCTTCGATTTTGCAACTTCCTTGAAATTGCCTACAATCTGGAAGGATTTCTGTCCCTGTGCTTCGATGATTGTAACCTGGGCCTCCGTAATCATGTAATCCTTTGATTCACCCTTCAGGACAACTGTCTTCACATCAGTCATTTCCGTGGACTTGATGCCCATCTGAGCCATCATTCTCTTTACTTCACGTGAGTTCATTCTTCCGGGTATCATGAATATCTGTGGACAATAATTGACCTCTCACATATATATGATTGCTCAGGTGGTGTGAGTGCTTGGTACCCCTTGGCTTCTTTCAAGCATGAGCATGACGATGAGCATTGAGATTGCTGCTGGAATAATGGCCACGCCAAAGAGTAATCTAGGTGAGCCTGCCCACATTGCTGCGCCAAGCAGAGGGCCTACTATGCTTATGGGTACAGAAAGGAATGATATGAGTATCCTGGATCTAATCTGGTCTCCTTCTCCCATGGATTTTAGCATTATGTCTGAAGATGCAGAATCCGAGAAGATCCAGAGAAGGATGATGAAATATCCGGCTATGAAAAGCAAACTGGAGATTACAATGGAAAGGATGAGAAAAGGCACGATCAGAAAGACGGGCCTGAACATGTAGAAAACTTCCCTCAGCGGCTGGAAGGAGATCTTCTGGGCAACCTTGTCCAGAAGGTACCCTATGATTGAGAAGGCCCCGAAAATAAGGAAAATGTCCTGGTTGACAATGTTATCCTTCAATGCCATAGCGGGAAGAAAAACAGCTGCAATGCAGATTGACAGATATATGAGAGCCTGGATTGTCAGGAACGGGAATACCACTTTCCTGTTCACAACCATGTCAATGGATTTCAGCGGGGCTATTGCATTTCCAAAAAGGTCCTTAAAGCTGGACTTCTGAACGTACTCCATCTGCTGCGGCCTGGTTGAGAGTGCATATGAAAGTGAAAGGAATCCTACAAGAAGGGCTAGGACTGAAACAATGCCGTATAGATTCAGAACATTGTTTTCCGGAAACAGTCCGCTCAGCATGAGGAGAGTAAAAATGCCAAAAGTGGAGACTATGTCCTGGCTGAACATGTTCCTGATTGGTTCTGTGTTTCTGAGGTTCCTGTCCTGTTTTCTCGTCTTCACCGTCCGGTACATTGACGCGGCTATTGACAGAAGCAGAAAAGCCAGTATAACCATGTAAATATTGATTGAGATATAGAAAAGGCTAAGGGAAATGCCTGCGAATAACATTGCCATCATTGGCAGGATGTCCTTCCTTCCCCTTTCAAGGTAAAACCTTATTGGTACCCTCAAAAGCAGGGAGCCAAGAATTCCGATTGAATAAATTACTCCGAGGTAAAACAGGTTGATTCCAAGCTGCATCAGAAGTAGGGGGAGTGAAACCCATACAAATACAACAACTGCAGGCATGAAAAAAGTAACGGCTAGGGAAGTGAGTTCCTTTAGGTTGACCGACTTCATCCTATCACTTACAGACATGTTTCACTCTCAGGCAACGATATGTTAATTTTAAATCTGTTATTTATACTTCCTTATGATAAAGACGAAATTTCCCTTGTGAATGGTGCATTTATGTCTCCAGTGGGTAATGCCCCAAAAGAATATAGAAGCATGAAATCATTATATAAACAAAACCAATTCCACAGTTACGCCGTGATAGCTCAGTTGGGAGAGCGTATGACTGAAGATCATAAGGTCGCTGGTTCAATCCCGGCTCACGGCATATCTAATTTGTTAAGTTCCAGGTTGAATTCTAACATAAGATCGCAGTAGATGTATGTACAATCTGCAACCAATCAATATGAAATTTATGGCAACGTTGTATATTTTGCCCGTTTCTGCAATAAGAAATATGAGATCACTAAATAGAAAATGAATCCAGGGCTAAGAAATCGAACTGCCCCATTTCCAACAACGTAGAACCATGTGACAAAGAAGATTCCGCCTAATGCAATTAAATTATATTCTGAAAACTTGAAGGTTGTGACTGTATCGCGATTCTTGGGAATTCTAAAAGCCTTCAAAGCGTAATGTCCTACCCAGTATGTGAGAATAAGACAAACTGCAATAATTGAAGTGCCCGATGGTGAGGAATATGGCGCTAAAATGCCCATACAACGCCTCCTGTGCTGTAAGAAGCAACTACCACAAGTAAGTATGACTTTCCAATGGAAGTTTGCCATTTTGAAATCTTTAGACCGTTTGGCAATCTCCATTCAACTATCAGTAGGATGAGAAATGGGACCCAGAAATTACCACTTTTAGGGCATCAATGAGGGTTTTAAAGATCAGAGTATTGACCTGAAAATCCTGAGAAAAGCTGAATGGTTCAGACATTCGCAATGCTCCAAATTATAAAGGAATAAATAATTTTGGGAACTTTAAATAAAATAAGGACAGTAAAAATTGTTTATAACGTAAACGTTTTTCAGTTTTGGAATACTGTTATAATTGGGATTCTGGGGCACTTCCGTCCATTATATTCAAATATCAAGTTCTCCCTGTGAAATAAGCTCGCAGTAGCCTCCTATCCTTATATCAAGTGGATTTCCGCCCTTCAGGGAACCTCGAACGAATATTCTGCTTGGTCTTCCAATCTCAAGTCCTTGTTCAATATAGCAGATCTTTTCAGGTTCCATCAAATTATATTTCAGAAGCCAGGCAGTTGCAGGGCCGGCAGCGGAACCAGTGGCTGGATCCTCACCCCCGTAGAATATCATTCTTGCGTGTGCCAGAGCATCTTTCTGTACTGTTTCCATGGATATGGTATAGAAGAATCTGGCATCCGAAGTTGTAAGATAGTCATCCATCTTTGAGAAGTCCGGCTTCAGCTTCTCAAGTGCCTGCAGTTTTTTGAATGGCACAATGATGAATGGATTGCCTGTTGTGACCGTCTGCACAGGGACATTCATATCCAGATCTTCTTCCGCGACCCCAAAAACCTCAGCAATTCTGGCTGGATCGTGAATCTGGCCAAATACGGGATCGTTCTGCCTCATTTCACCATATATTCTTCCGTCCTTCTCCTGAAATTCCACTTTAATGGGACCTACTTTCAAATTAAGGGTAATGCTGTTGATTCCATGCAAGGTTCTCAAAAGATAGCTTGTTCCTAGAGTTGGATGTCCAGCAAATGGCAGTTCCTCCTCGGTTGTGAAAATCCTTGTTGGGAATGACACGTTGCCTGATTCATCCTTTACAAAACCTGTGATAAAGGTTGTTTCTGAAATATTCATTTCCTTGGCGATCTTCTGCATCTGATGGCTGCTCAGGTCTCCTGCATCTATGAAGACTGCAAGCTGATTCCCCTCGAAAGCCCTGTCTGCAAATACATCAAGCCAGTAGAACTTCAGTTTTCTCTTGGACACTGAGAGTGATCCAGTACAATGTTGTTCAACTTTTCCATGTAAATCCCAATTCAGTAAACTTTTTCCGTATTTCATAAGGGTTTCCGTGAATGTGATTTCTGTAAATACCTGAAAATAGCGGATTTTTAACTACTGGTAATAATTAGGAATGCGTCTTATATATTTTCTGGCACATGGTTTTGTTTATAATTATTATGAAAAAACAGAAATTTTTGAATGAGGAGCAGCTGGAAATTATTCGTGTGCCGGTGAACCTCTCCAAATTTCAGATTCCGAGAGGGGAAGTTCATGTCATTTCAGAAAGGTGCAAGGAATGTGGTTATTGCTGGACATACTGTCCAAGTGATGTTCTGGAAAAATCTGATTCCCTGAATTCCAACGGATATTATCCCACACGTGTAAAGGACGGCAAGGAGGGCAGCTGTGTGGCCTGCGGGATGTGCCAATCTGTGTGTCCTGATTTTGCAATATTTGTGGAGGAGAAAGTCCTATGAGGCAGCTAATGGAACCGGGTGAATATTTCATGAACGGCAACTTTGCCTGTGCTGAGGGGGCCCTGATTGCAGGATGCCGTTTCTTTGCCGGATACCCCATCACGCCTTCTTCCGAGATACTTGAAAGGATGAGCCTGAGGCTTCCCCAGGTGGATGGGCATTTCATTGAGATGGAGGACGAGATCGGCAGCATGGCTGCAATTGTTGGAGCTTCCAATGCAGGGCTGAAGAGCATGACCGCAACTTCTGGTCCAGGATTTTCCCTTATGCAGGAGAACATAGGCCTTGGCATAATAACAGAAACGCCCTGCGTAGTGGTTAATGAAATGAGAGGCGGTCCC
>JBJKQJ010000202.1:0-7146 GCA_046705445.1 Thermoplasmataceae archaeon | reverse complement strand
GAGCCAGATCGGGCAAGAAAGATGCTACGCCTGCCAAATTAAGTCATTAAAGTCCAGATTCCTAATATTTGCCGCCATAATATAAAATCTACTTTTAAGTAGTTGTAAGAATTATTTGATCCCAATGATGCCTCCAGCTTTTGAATATTTTGCACCAACTGGCATTGATGAGGTTATTGACCTCCTGACAAAGTATGAGGGTGAAGCGAAGATACTGGCAGGTGGACAGAGCATAATTCCACTGCTTAAATCGAGAATTTCAGCCATACCCTACCTAGTCTCCCTGTCAGGAATAACCGATCTTTCCTATGTAACAGAAGGGAAAGATGGTGTCAGGTTAGGTGCCATGACTATCGACAGCGATATAGAAAATTCCGAGACTATCAAAAAACAATTCCCAATACTGCATGAAGCGGTGGAACAACTGGCAGATCCTCTGGTAAGTAATGTGGGCACTGTGGGCGGGAATGTTTCCCATGGTGCCCCTGCAAATGATCTACCGGCTGTAATGCTTGCGCTTGATGCAACCATGGTGGTAAAGGGTAAAAACGGGAAGAGGGAGATTAAGGCTGACGATTTCTTCCTTGACACCTTCACAACGGCTCTTGAACCCAATGAAGTTCTCACGGAGATCTACCTTCCCATGTGGAAAGGAAAATCCGGCGGTGCCTACGTCAAGTTCAAGAAGAGCACCTGGAATTTCTCAGTCGCAGGTGTTGCAGTGCAGCTCCAGATGAACGGCAATAACTGCAGTAAAGCTAGAATTGCAACAACCTCCGTGAACCCCAAGGCCGGGAGATCCAGTGAAGCGGAAAGTATGATTGAAGGAAAGGAGATAACCCCGGAACTCATCAGAAAAGTTTCAGATGCAGTGGCAGATAATGCAGAACCGGGCGAGGATTCCTATGGCTCGGTGGATTACAAGAGAGAAATTTTAAGAAAACTTGCCAGAGAAGCAATTTCAAAGGCTCATAAAAGGGCAGGAAGTGCATAAAGATGAATAAGAAGAGTGTTTCAGTAACAGTTAATGGAGAAGTAAAACAGGCAGAAGTTGAGCCCAGAATGCTGCTTGCACACTTCCTGAGGGAAGTGGCAGGGCTCACCGGGACCCACATAGGATGCGATACAACAAACTGTGGGGCATGCACAGTAATTTTGAATGGCAAGGCCGTCAAGTCCTGCACAATACTTGCAGTTCAGGCCGATGGCAAGAAAATCATGACAATTGAAGGACTCTCAAAGGGAAGGGACAAACTTCACCCCGTCCAGCAGTCTTTCGTGGACAAGCACGGCCTGCAGTGCGGATACTGCACATCGGGAATGATACTTACATCATACTGGCTTCTGAAGAACAGGAAGAATGTGACTGAAGAAGAAATAAGGGCTGCAATTTCAGGAAACCTTTGCAGATGCACTGGTTATGATAACATTGTACAGTCAATAGAGGACGCCCAGAAGAAAATGGAAGAGGAAGGCGACCCGCTCGAGGAGCAGGAAATAAAGGTCAGGGCATGAGGTGAAAAATTAATGGAACTATCAGAAAAACTGGTGAGAGGAGAAGGAAGATTCGTTGACGATATCAGCATGCCAGGCATGCTTTATCTTGGATTTGCAAGAAGCCAGTATGCAAGGGCAAAACTCCTGAGGGTATCTGGCGGGCTTACCCACAGCGATGTAAAATTTGATGTGGCGTCTGCAGGAGAAGGTGCCATGAAGGGTTTCGAGGCACTGGCACACCCGGTTCTTGCAGACAAGTACGTGGGATACGTTGGGCAACCCATTGCGGCTGTATACTCTGATAACCCTTACGAGGCCGAGGATCTCATTGACTCGGTGGACATAGAATATGAACCCATGAAAGCCCTTGTTGATCCTGAAGATGCCGTTAACGCAGAACCACTGTATCCCGGTCTGAAATCCAACGCCATAGTGGACAGGATGTTTGGAGCTGATTTCAACCCTGCCGGAGATGACATAATCATTGAGAAAAAGATGGTCAACAGGAGGGTTGCAACTAACCCGATAGAACCCAGAGGGATCGTAACTGCGTATGATGGTGACAAACTGACCGTCTGGACCGGCACTCAGAGTGCACACAGCATTAAGGAAGGCCTGTGCGAAGCTATGGGACTTTCCCCTGAAAAGGTCAGGGTTGTCCAGATGGATACTGGAGGAGCTTTCGGCCTGAAGGGTGGCATATTCCCAGAATATATTGTTGCCTCGTATCTAGCAATGAAGGAAAAGCGGCCCGTCAAGTGGATTGAAACCAGAAGGGAACACCTCATGGCCAGCAGGCCTGGCCGTGGAGCACTGGCAAACCTGAAACTTTATGCAAAGAAAAATGGGAAAATCACGGGCCTGAAGGGAGATGTAATAGTTGATAATGGAGCATTCACCGGAGGTTCTGGAGAATTCTCCCCAATGTTCATAACAAGGCAGCTTGCAGGGCCGTACAAACTTGACAATGCCTACGTAAGAGCCATGTCTGTGCTTACAAACAAGGCCCCGCAGGGACCCTACAGAGGTGCTGGCAGGCCGGAAGCAATGTATTTCATGGAAAGGCTTATGGATGGACTTGCGGATGAACTCAAGATGGACCCGGTTGACCTGAGAGCCATAAATGCTGCCAGGGAGACATACACCTCACCACTTGGAATGAAGGTAGAGAAGTCTGATCAGTTCCTTGAGGCTGCGAGGAAAGAACTCAATTATGACATGTACAAGGGAAAATCAAATGTCGGGTTCTCATTCATTATACTGTACCATGCCACAGCAGGCGGCGAATCCGCAAGGATTCAGGTGAAGAATGGGAAGCTGAGGGTATGGACCGGCGGAAATGCCCACGGACAGAGGCATGACATTTTCATAAAGAAACTCCTCAATGAGGAACTTGGAGTTGATGAGGATCTTGTTGAGATCATGAAAGGGGATACAGATCAGCTCAAGGAAGGAATAGGCGCCTGGGGAAGCAGATCTTCGATGGTGCTTTCTTCTGCTGTGATTGTCGCCGCCAGAAAAATTAAGGACCAGATTCTCAAGGAACAAGGGAAATACACCCTTGATGCACTTCTGGATGGATCGTGGGACAACTACGAGTTCTTCAAGTATGACCAGACGGAAAGCAGCCTTGGAGCAAACCTCGTCACTGCTGATGTTGATGACTACGGACGCGTGAAGGTTAAGGAATGCCTTTCCTATTACGACGCGGGAAGAGTCCTTGACCCTGACAATGCCAGAGGGCAGAATGCTGGTGGAGCCGTTCAGGGAATCGGCCAGACACTTTCTGAGGAACTGGCATTTGATGAGGATGGCCTTCCCCTCATAACATCAATCTCGGACTCGGGAGTACTTTCAGCAGACCTTGTTCCAAGATTTGGGATTAAATTCCATAAATCAGAATCCGAACTACCATCCAGGGCTAAGGGAATTGGGGAAGCACCAACCATTGGAGTTCCAATTGCTTTGTCAAGAGCCATCGAACTTGCCACTGGCCTCCCTATTGACGAAACCCCTATCAGGCCGGATTATCTCCTTTCTGCGAGGAAAGACTGAGAAATCCATTTTTCTTTTTTTGACTTTTATTTTTTACTTATTTTCCATGCCAGGATAAAATGTGTTAAACTGTCCAAATATCTTTGCGCAATCTTAAATAAATCGAATTGAATATTTATCTATGACTAACGGTAAAACTGCTGCGGTATTTGGTGCAACAGGCCTTATAGGAAAGAATGTCGTTGAAAAACTTTTAGCTGCAGGGTGGACGGTAAGGGCCTTCACTCGAGATACACTGAAAAGCAAACAGGCCTTTGGAGATGCTGTAGAACATTTCCAGTGGAATTTCAATTCAGACGACTGGAAATCCCATGTTGACGGAACTGATGTCGTGCTTAATTTCAGCGGGGCCCCCCTCTTCCAGAAGTGGAAAGGCGACTACAGGCGTGAAATACTTGATTCCAGAATAAAGGCAACCCGCCAGATATCAGATGCCATATGCAAGGCAAATAACAAACCCCACGTTTTTGTGAATGGGTCAGCAGAAGGTTACTATGGCCACGACTCCTGGGATGACACCAAGATGACTGAAGACCATGATGCAGGCAAGGATTTCTTCGGTGAGCTTGTGAAGGCATGGGAGGATGCTGCAGGTGAAGCCGAGAAATGCGGCACGCGTGTTGTGAACATCAGGACCGGGGTTGTACTCTCAACAGACTCAGGTGCACTTCCCCAGCTTGTTTCAGTATTCAAAAAAGGAATTGGGGGGCCAATAAAACCTGGAGATCAGTGGATGCCGTGGATACACATAGAGGATGAGGTTGGCATTATTATGTTCGCTCTGAAAAATGAAAATGTTAAAGGCCCGGTCAATGCAGCCTCACCAAACGATGTGAGGATGAAGGAATTCACGGATGAGCTCGGAAAAACACTCGGCAAACCTTCCAGGATTCCCATACCCCAGACACTGATCAAACTCATGATGGGCGAGGTTTCAAAACTTCTCATAAACGGCAACAGGGTAATCCCTGAAAAGGCAACGAAACTCGGATACCAGTTCAAGTACCCTGAACTTGCCCCGGCACTTGAAAATCTTCTGAAATAATAAACGGGTTATAGATAACCCATCTTTTTCAACAGGACGTAACCTGCAGCCACATCTTCGAGGCCGAGCCCCATGGTCTTGAATACTGTTCTCTTCTTTCCGTAATACTGGTTCTTTTCCATTTTCATGAGGTCGCCAAGGTTTACCATCTTCTTTTCCGGATGGTTCTGGGTGATGCCGATGATTTCACCCGATTCCTTCATAGCCTGTTCCAGATCCTCAACAATCAGCAATTCACTTTCCAAGAGTATATCCTCCGCAGCCTCCCTGCGCATCGGAAGGTTGCCGCCGCACAGGTTGACGTGGTACTCGTCACCAAGATCCTTTCTGGAAAATATTGAATCGTTCGAATCGGTAATTGAATTTACAATTGTCGCATTATTAAGCGCGTCCCCAACTTTTTCGTGTACCTTTACATCAACGCCAAGTTTGGCAGACATCCTTTCAGCAAAAGCCTGGGCGTGCTTGAATGTTCGAGAGTAGACTGAAATGGCATCAAGATCGAAGACTTGGTTAATTCCCTCCATTTGGGTTTCAGCCTGGAAACCGGAACCAACAACTGCCAGGTTGTGATTCCTTCCACTTACGATCCTCCTTGTAACCATTGCAGGCAGGGCACCCGTTCTTACCTGCCCAAGCCTGTCAGCTTCTATGACGGCAATGAGATCATTGTTCCTGGTGTCAAATATCAGTACAACAAACCGTGCCCCGTCTTTGTTTGCTATGTAAGTCTTCAAACCAGCCAGGTTCCTTTTTCCAAAGACCCCTGGCATTGTATTGAATACGGTTCCATTGAAAAGTATCCTTTCGCTGGGGCGGTTATAAGTAGAGCCTGATGCAAGGGATTCAAATGCTTCCTCGAGAATGTCAATTGTTTCATTCATTCCAAGATTTTCCCTTACTTCCTGCTCCGTTACGTAATACATATGTGAACATGGGATATACTCTAAAATAGCTTTCCCGCAGCTTTGCCTAATGGATATGAAAATGTATTAGAGCAATCAGAAAATACGTGCCGCATGGGACCTTCCATAGAAACAGAGAAGCTTAAGAATTACGTGGGCCAGAATAATTCATACTGGCTCGAGCAGAATGGAGATGACGTGGAAATTCATTTCTCACCTGAATTCCCGGAGGCATCGTCACATCTGCCTGACGGAAAATCCGTTGAACACATTATGTACGGGAAGGAGCTCAACGGAAGGATTTATTTCCATCTCTTCAAAACAATAAGTTCTTTCGGGGAAACGAGTTCTGAACTCCAGGATGAGGATGATCCCATCATGGAGTGGCTGAAATATATTTAGAGAAAAGGGCCGACAAGCAGCGGAAGCAGTGCAGTAGCGTCCCCATATACATTTGAAAATTCTGCATCCTCTCTCATTTTCTTCCATGATATGGCTTCCTCAAGCTTTGCGCCGGACAGTGACCCATCGTATTCCTGGGCAGTGGTCAGGTATACGGCGTAGTCAAGGCCTCCCCTGAACTGGTTCCACCATATTGTGTGATGTTTTGATATTCCCCCGCCTATCATTAGGGCACCTGATTTCTTGGCATCGAATATGAGATCAGAGAGTTCATGTTCATCTTGCAGGAGATTGATCTTGAAATCCCTGTTCCGTTCAAAGAAAGACCATAGCTGCGATCCGAATGAACCGTCAGTCATGCCAGGCACAAATACTGGAATGTTATTCCTGGCCGCATTGTAAAGAATAGAAGAATCATCGTTTATCATGAGTCCCACTTCCCTTAGAAGCTCTGCCCCGCCCCATTCCTTCTTCTTCCCGTACAGTTCTTCCAACCAGGGCTGTACCTTGTTCTCTATGATCTCGCCGTAGCTTTCATCCGGAATGAAGACGTTTCCAAGTCTGTTTATTGACATGTTCTTCAGCTCCCTGTCACTGTAATCAAAGGTACCGCAGTAGTAATCTGTGAAAACTCTTGCAATGTCGTGGTCCAGTGTTCCGTTTGTTGTTATAACAACGTCTACGAGCCTCTGCTTGACCATCTGGTTGATTACTCCCCTGGTCCCAGTAGATATTATGTCTGCAGGGAATGAAAGGAATGTAGTGTTCTCTTCACTGAACATCTTCTTTAAGATCGAGTGTGCCGTGGCCAGCTTAGCTGAAGTGAACCCCCCTGAAAGGGAGAATTTTTCCATTAATTCTGAAAGTGTGGTCTTGCCGTTTATTGCCAGGTCCTTTACAGGGATGTTCAGGAGTTCATCTCTGTCCATGGTATTCTGTATTCAAGTGTGGGTATTAGACTTACAGTTTTACAGACAAGTCAATTAACCATGAAAAATTACGTTCCTATGGTAAAGGTAAACCCAAATTCCATTCTGGTAACCATCGATGTTCAGAAGGGCTTTGACGACCCTAAATGGGGTAGGCGAAACAACCCCCACGCTGAGGAGGCGATGGGCAGAGTACTGGCACAGTTCAGGAAAAATGGCCTGAAGGTGATACATGTAAGGCATGACTCCAGGAATCCGAACTCACTGCTAAAGGAAGGCAAAGTAACTTTCCAGTTCAAGGATGAGATAAATC
>JBJKQJ010000201.1:0-13857 GCA_046705445.1 Thermoplasmataceae archaeon | reverse complement strand
ACCAGTGTCTTCCTGAACTTGAACTTGGAAAGGAGTTTCCCGTAGTATGCACCTAGTTCACCGGACAACTTCTCAAAAGATGTGTCCCTCAAGTTCCCGCAGAAATGGAAAAAAGTTTCGGGGCCGGGTACAAAGGCAAGCTGGTCTTCCCCCTGATCCACATGATAGAGTGGCAAAGGCGGGTTGTCGCTGATTTCAGCATAATGTGAAGGATCCTTATTGAGATCGAGTTGCCCCCTAACCTCTGGAAGCCTGTAAAAGGTATTTGTTTCTCCATATCGGGTAAGAGAGCCAAGCTCAATGCCTTCTGCTAGCACTGCAAGTGGCCTGAAAATGTCATACCAGTTGAACAGAGGATCTGTGAAAGCAGAAATTCCTGCATTTCTTGCCAACTGCTGGAAATCAGCAGTCTCACTGGAGATAAGTTCCTCCAGCTCGCTGGCGGAAAGGATTCCCCTGCCCCATCTTCCAATTCTGATTCTAAGCTTTTCTGTTTTGGGATAAATCCCATATGTCAGTTTTAAAATCTCCGTCATCTAAATACTCTCCAGTATCTGTTTGGCTACTTCGTTTTTCCCAAGTGGCATGAGATGTATGCCATCTACATATTCCCTTGCAAGATCGAATGTTTCCAGTATAAGTTTCCTTGAAGTCTGTACTATATCGTCTGAATTTTCCAGTTTTTTGCTGGCATTTTCCGACAGCCGGACGCCCATTTTCTTTAGTGCTTCCAGCTGCGTTTTTTTTGTGATCGGCATGAATCCGGCAGAGAGCCTGAAGTCCCTGTTTCTGATCCAGTCTTTCGTGAGATGCTCTGGTTCAAAAAGAATCTGGCTGATGAAAAAGTTTGAACCATTTTCCTTCTTGAGTTTGATTATATCCTGTTCGTTTTCCCTGTATGGATTGAATGCAGATCCAATATCCAAATGGGGAATGGGCTCCTTCATATATGTCCCCGTATCCCGTATTGAACTAATAGTCTGGAGGACATCGAGCTCTCTTACTTCCTTTGAATTGACCTTCTTGTTTATGGGGTCACCGCCAATAACAAAAAAATTCCTTATGCCAATCTTCAGGGCGGTCATGACCTGAGAATGAATGAAGAGCCTGTTCTTGTCTCTTGGAGTTATGTGCGGCATTGCGATTAGGTTGTACTCCCTGGCAATCAGGTAGGTTGCAAGTATGGGATCAACACCCGGGAGGCCCATTGGGTTCTCAGGAGCTGTGACAACATCTGCAGTACCGCTGAATAAATCTGCAGCTTTCCTGAAATCATCTATATCTAAGTTCTTCGATGGTACTATCTCATCTGATGTTACAAATTTCAGGGAGTTGATGCTTGAAGTTTCCATCTTATGAAAAGCCCATTGGTATCAACTTCAAAATGATTAATGATAAAAAAATTACTGGGAATAATATCCCATAGGAAAATTATACCTCGAATTTAACTCCCTGTGACAGTGGGACATCTTTTCCAAAGTTCTTTGTAACGGTGTGGCGCCTGATGTATGCTTTCCATGCATCGCTTCCGCTTTCCCTGCCATATCCAGTTTCCTTTTCTCCTCCAAAAGCACCGCCAATCTCGGCACCTGCAGTGCTTGTGTTGACATTTGCTATGCCACAGTCTGATCCCCTTGCGGAAAGGAATTCCTCCTCTTCCCTCAGGTCATTGGTGAATATAGCGGAGGAAAGACCCTGCGGAACATCGTTGTGCATTTTCAGCGCTTCTTCCATGTTGGAATATTTGAATACATAGAGAAGCGGGCCAAAGGTCTCTGTCTGTATGATTTCCATGTTCTGGTTGGCTTCTACAATAGCAGGTGTAACATAATTACCGCCTTCTTGGCCAGGAGGGCTGAATTGCTTCCCCTCAAAAAGGACTTTCGCGCCCTGCTTGCTAGCAGTCTCTATGGCCTTGAGGTATGTCTCAACCGCTTTCTTGTCAATTAATGGGCCGACCAGTACCCCGTCATCCCGTGGGTTTCCTATTTTTACGTTTTCATAGATGTTCTTCAGCTTGCCCACGTATTCATCGTATATACTTTCATGAATCAGGACACGCCTGGTGCTTGTGCATCTCTGCCCTGCAGTGGCAAGTGCCCCGAATGCCACCCCCTTGAGGGCAACTTTCATGTCGCTCTTTTCCGACACTATTGCGCAGTTGTTGCCCCCCAGTTCAAGAATAGACCTTCCCATGCGCCTGGAGACTTTTTCATAAAGGTTGGTGCCCGTCTTAGTTGAACCCGTGAATGAAACCAGTGGAATCCTCTTTTCATTGGAGATCCATTCTCCTCCTTCTGCTCCTTTGCTGGCCATCAGAGAGAATATCTGCGGGGCTCCGAGTTCAGAAAGGGCCTCAGAAACAGCCTTCATGACACCTGTTGCAACCAGAGCAGCCTTGGTGGAAGGTTTCCATATAACTGTGTCGCCACATACGGCTGCAATCATTGCATTCCATGACCATACAGCTGAGGGGAAATTGAATGCACTGATTACCGCCATTGGTCCCAGTGGAACCCACTGCTCATACAGCCTGTGGTAAGGCCTTTCGCTTCCCATGGTCAAACCGTAAAGCTGTCTGGAAAGCCCGGATGCAAAATAGGCAATATCGATCATTTCCTGGATTTCCCCCTCTCCCTCGGAAGGGTTTTTTCCAACTTCTATGGTTACAAGTGCACCAAGATCTTTCTTCTTCTTCAGGAGAAGATCGCCAAGCGATCTGACGATTTCTCCCCGCTGGGGAGCGGTAAACTCTCTCCACTCCTCGAATACCTTCTGTGATGATTTAACAATGTTCTCAAAATCCTCCCGGTTTGCAAGTGTTAGGTCCGCGATGTGCTTTCCATCCACCGGACTTGTCGAGTGGTAAACATTCCTGCCTCCAGTGGGAGCCCACTTTCCATTGAAAACACCTGAATTCAGGCCCTCAAGCCCCAATGAGGATAATGTTTCCTCCCTGAATTTATCAAAGTTCTTTTCTGTCATATCTCACAATGGCACCCTATGTGATATTATTTTTGGGAATCGGGCTTACCAAGTTATAGAACGTATCAGTTGAGAACTGTGCCAATTTCTGCAAAGAATTTAAGAACGTCTCGTAAATTTTAATCTGAAGTTGGTTTGAACTGAATTCCGATGACCTAATGAAAATATGCCCTAAATGCGGCTCTATTCATGTGAACTGGATTGCAGGCGGCGTTGCAGGAACCGTATTCAAGTGCGAAGACTGTTTCTATGTGGGCTCTTTTATACTTGAAGTCAAGGCTGGAGACCTTGAAAAATTCCAGAAAGAGATCAGGAGAGAAACGGAAAATGCAGAAGATTTCAGCTGAGCTCCTCTATCCTTTCAATCACTATCATGGCAAGTTCCATCAGTAGATTGAGATCCGGAGATTTTCCTGTATTTTTAAGTGCTCCAAGAGCCTTTTCTGAAAAGTTCTTTGCAACTGTGAAAGAATAGTCGATAGCGCCAGTCTGGACCATGAGATTTTTCAAATCAAGATCAAAGGCCTCATCCGTACCGGTAAGCAGTTTCTCTTTTATATCTGCCCTCTTTGAAGCGGCGGATTTCCTTAAAGTGTGTATAAGCGGAAGAGTAATGGCACTGTGCCTCAGATCCGTGAAAGTGGGTTTTCCAAGTTTAGCTGCATCCCCCACTATGTCAAGAATGTCATCTGTCACCTGGAATGCCATTCCAAGATTATATGCAAAATTGCTGAGAGCATTATGAATTTCTCTGGTGGACTTTGCGGCTTCCGTAGCTCCCATTGCGCATGCCTCGAAGAAGTGCGCTGTCTTGTTGCTGATTATCTCCATATATGTGGATTCAGTAAGGTCAAGATTTCCAAGGTTAAACGCCTCTAATGTCTGTCCTTCCGCAAGCCTGCTTGATGCGTCTGCCATTATCTTGGATACTCTTGTGCCGTATCTTGAGCCAAGTTCGTATGCCTTTGCAAAGAGGTAATCTCCCACAACGATGGCATTTGCAACCCCATCCACATTGTTCAGGGTCGGTCTCCCCCTTCTGGTATCAGCGTTGTCGATAATATCGTCGTGAATCAGGCTTGCCGTATGTATTAATTCGTAACCAGCAGCGAGATCCAGAATATTTGCATAGGGATCATCGGTGCTTATCTCATAGGCAAGGATTGTAAGAAGTGGCCGAAATCTCTTGCCTCCGGCTTCAATAGTATACTTCGACATCCTGTAAAGTTCTTCCTGGTCAGTGCGGATAGCCAGAAGAAGTCTCTGGTTGACTTCGTCCACTTTCCCATGTAATCCAATACTCCACTCCAGGAAATCTCTCATGTGCTCACGATACCATGCCGTAATTTAACCCGGTCATTTAATTATTGCCAAAGATAACTTAGTCATGCCTAACATGTTACGAGAAAAAGCTTAAAAATCACTGTGAAAAAAGAGGGTTTAAAAAAAAGAAACCGGTCTCACTTTGTGAGGGTTATTTCTATAGAAGAAACGTTGGAGTCTCCTCTTTCTCCCTGGAGAGTCTCAGTCTCAACTTTTATGTTTTGATACTTTGCGTCCTGGATAAATTTGTGCCTGGTAAACTCTGCAATATCGACCGCTTTGCTTATTGCTTTGCCTCTGGCCTTAATGGTGATCTTTTCAACATTGTTGTTAAATTGAGTCACCACGGCAAGTACGTAGTTCATTGTAGGTTTTTTCCCGACGAAAATGACGTTTTCCTCTGCCATTGTAGTTCCCTCCTAGTTCCCATAAAAGCTTAATATTTAATTATATCGAATGAGCTAATTATCCTAATGCAAGCGAACAAGTGTGTCCGTGGTTCGTACGCCTTCAAGAACGCGTAGCTCGTCCACAATTGTGTTAAGATCATCCAGGGATTTGCAGTTTACTCTGATTGCCATGTCGAATCTTCCCGAAAATTCGTAGATTTCGTCAAATCTGGAGTTGACATAGTCAAAAAGCTCCTTGGCTTTTTTAGGTTCTGTTTTAATGAGGATTACTCCTTCCACTCCTTCGTGTCTCAGAACAACAGTGAACTTCTTGATTGTGCCTTCATCCGTCAATCTCTGTATTCTTTTCCTTACGGTACCTTCGGAGACATTGAGTTCTCTTCCTATATCGGAATTGGATGTCCTGGCGTTTCTCCTCAGAATATCGATTATGGCCCAGTCTTTTTCGTCCACGTGCTTAAATCACGCGCTTAGTAAAATGTCTTTTGGCTAATAGAGAAAAGTGAGTTTAGCGGTATAGATTTGTTCCTTTTTCGTCCTCTTTTTTTTCTCCTTTCTTAATGAGTTCCTTGGGGACTTTCATCATCCTGATAATGTTAGTGGCCTGTACCATGTAGATGGGGAGCCCCGTGTTCTGGTCATTTCCGCCTTTCATAATGGCCACTATTTCCATTTTAATCTGTATAACTGAACCATCTTCCAGTTTGACTGTGATCCATCTAGGTTCTTCTTCTGTTTCAAATCCTACGATATCCCCCTGCGGCGGGATTCCTCCTGGCATCATAACTGTCGTAGCAGAAAATAGGTTTTAAAACTATTCTTTAAAAAGTCTAACCTACAGGCGAAGGTCAAATGGGGAATTTTAGATAGGTAAAGATTAGAGGTTGATTCAGAGTAATGCTTCCATCAGGTTTGCGGTCTCGAAACCTCTGATCCTGCGAAGCGGTTCCATGCTTTCCTGATCAAGCTCTTCCCTGGAAACCATAAAGGACTCCCCATAAACATAAGGGCATCCTTTTGGATTTAAGAGTGTAAAAGAAGGAAGATTGTCCCACCGGTTCCTTTCTGAAATGGCAATTAGGCATCCCTCTTTTCTCAGAAGCCTGGCAGGAATGCCTTTAAAATATGCAGCAGGAAGATGCCCGATGTCTAGAATCGAGTCTGGCCATTCTGATTCTTCCTCAAATCCATCTATGTTGACAGAACCGAAATAAAGGTAAAGTTGCTCCTTTATCGCGAAACCTGCCTTGGAAAATAGTGCCATGCTCGCTTTGTTTTCAGGTTCGACAAAGGCCCTTGCCATCTTCTTTCCATTTAGGGTCGCCTGCTTCATGGCACTTTGGATAAGTGCCATAGCGATTCCTTTCTTTCGATATTCTCTCAGAACACGCAATCCGGAAAGGTAGATTGACCCGTCAGGTACGTCCTGTATGTTGTGAAAAGCAACTATGTTTGTTCCCTCAACAACAAATGTTCTTCCCACGTTCAGATATTTTGGGCCGATTTCATTGATGTAGTTTCCCACAAGTCCTTCGTCAGCTATGCTCGTAGAAATCCTTGCAATTTGTTCCCAGTCATCTGAATTTGCAGGTCTAATGGTCCACCCATTCTGCAAGGAATCTCTCATTTCAGGACACTCAGTGGATGTTTTAATTTAATTGTTTCTGGCAGTGCTTTCCTGGTAAGAATCTGGTTGAAAGCACCCCCACATTATTTTGCTGGAGGCCGGTGGACATTGAGGCCGTTACTTCAATGTCACATTTGAAAAAGCTTCAGAAAAAGGCAAAATGTAACGCCACAATAAAAAAAGAAGAATGGACATTTAGCAGTTATTCTAGGATACTGTTATTTCTCCGTACATCCCGTTGGAGGCATGTCCAGGGTAACTACACAGGTACCAGTATGTCCCGGCGCTTGAAAACACATAACTGACATTAGTGTATGAGTAATGACCTGAACTCTGGGGTGGTAGGTACCCCATCATGTAACCGTAGCTGCCATTGCTCTGGTAATACCCGTTCATCATACTTCCAAATCCCGAGAAATTCCCATTATATCCATTCATCATGCCACCCATGTAGTAGTAAGGTGAGCCTTGAAGGCTAATGACAAAGTTGTGATATGAATCGGTATCCACGTTAACAACGGTAAAATTTACCTGCGAACCCAGTGTTATGAAGAGGGTCGGATTAATGACGCCCAGGATTTCAAATGAATACTTGCTTGGTGCTTTCATTGGCCCCATCATTACGGGCAGATCTGCTGAGCAGTTTACGTAAATTATTGATGCAGAATCTGATACATTTACATCTGGCGAGGTTACGTTTATGGCTGAAAGCTGTGACTGTGAAAAACTGCCACTTACCTGAGAACCAAGTCCACCGGAATTGTTCCAGTAATAGGAAGCTGAGACTATTACCACAACTACCAGGAATGCAATTGATGCCAGGCCAATGGTTCTGTAAATGTCCATTGTGATCACTGACCCCGTATCTTATCCATTAAATTTCTGTACTCCTGTTCGGAAATTTCTCCCTTTGCAAACCTTTCTTTGGCGATTTCCTCGGCCCTGCCATTATAAGCAGACCCATGATTTCTATTTGAAGCGCCAATGGATTCAAATATGAAATAAATGAAGATCAGTACGAATATGACAGATATCACACCAATAACTGGCATTATTATCCCCATGCCATAGAATCCTCCCATCATTTCATAAGGACCATAGGTACCACTGTAATAGTGGCCCCCGAATAGTATTGACACTATAATTGCAACTGCCCCTACCACGGAGACCAGGGCAACAAGCACCCAGATTAAATTCTCAATCTTTTTCTCCATGCTTATAATTAATGGTGAAACAGAACATAATATCTGACTGAAACATGTTTCATGGAATTATGAGAAATAGGTTTCGGAGAGAATTATTTCGTTGGTGACCCCTTTCCGGACCCTAATAACTGCTCCTTTATTTTCAAGTGAAGTGACTGCTCTCGATATGGTTGCCTTGGACGCGCCCATAGAAGAAACGAGGGAGCTTTGTAGCATCCGGTTGCCATTCTCCTTAAGAAGATTAATTATCTCCACTTCTGGGGGAGTGAAGTAAGTTTCCATATTTTCCCTAACAAAATCGGCCTCGTATCTACTCCCCTTTGCGGTTTTTTCGTTGAGTAAATAGAAACTTTTGTCACCCCCTGGTCGTGAAAAAGATGGCAGAATTTTCATGAGCTTCCAGACAGAGACTCCTGAAATGAGAATATTTGATGCAACTATGCCTAAAAAGAGCAGGAAGAAACCCTGGCTTACGGAACCTTCCAGAAATATAACAACAATAAACACAGTGACAGAGACCACTACTATTATCAAGGAGAGAAGAAGGGAAATGCCATAGAACAGTGCACTCCTGAGTTCATTGGTTCTTCCATTCACACTGCCTGCTTTCATCTCAATTCCTGGTCCACTCGTTAACTTCTCTTTCTAAGAGTTTTCACACTCCATTCCCAATCCCTATTATGATGGGTATACCTGATTATTGAGTGCAAAAGAAAATAAGTATAGATGGTGAAGGCGTTTTTTGACGAACACCATCCAACTTGGGTAACCATCACGAAAAAGTGACTGGAAGTCCACAGTTTCCTTTTAAATAACGCCTTTGCATCTGACTATTGTGCTTCTCCTGCTGTTGATAATTATTTTTGCTCTCGCATTCCTGGTGGGGCTCATAGGCAACATATCAGGAATCGGAGGAGGGGTAATGATTACACTGTTTCTAATCTATGTGTTTAATTTCAGCCCCCTTGATGCAGCCGGACTCAGTCTGTTAACCCTGGTTTTCAGCTCTCTTACAGGTTTCGTGCAAAACATGAGGAAGAAACTTGTGGATACCAAATTGCTTTTGATTTTGGCCACAGTCGCTGTTATTGGGGCATTTATGGGATCCATTCTTGCCAGCTATGTTCCTTCAAGGGTATTCAAGGGCCTATTCACCTTCATTCTGGTCACTTTAGGTATTTTCTCCGTTTACTCCACACGATCTCAAGCCAGGAAAGGAACCGGGGACAACCCAACTGCTCAGGCGGATTCCACTGACACTGGAATTGTCTCTTTTCTTGCAGGCTTAGTTTCAGGATTCATAGGGATAGGCATTGGTGGAATTGTAGGTACATATCTGACAGCAATCAAGAGGATAAATCCCAAGCGTGCCATTGCCACAATAATAGCTGCGACTTTCCCTGTCACCATGGCAGGAATGCTTCTACATTTCTATTACACCGACTTCATCAATATTGTGTATGCTCCTCCACTTGTAATCGGTGCCTTTATAGGAGGCATGCTTGGCTCATGGATAATAAGAAAGGCTCCTCAGATGAGTCTAAGGTTCTTTCAGGGTTACATTATAATAGCCTTTGGAATACTGTCAGCAATTCTATTTTTGATGTCGTACTTATAGGCTGGGAAATAGCTTATTTCAAGGTTGAGTATATTGGAGTGCCAAGAGGAGTGAGAATTCCCTCGACACCTCTATAATTCATTTGAATAGTCTTTGAAGGTGCAACCCTTACCTTGCCTAATTAATAAAGAGAAATCCATTTATTTTGTTCTTGGTTGGTTAGATTATGCCTACATATGTGTTCCTGGTCACCCTGACGGAGAAGGGAAAATCTAATCTGGAGAAGGTAAGGCAGAGAGGAAAAGAACTGTCTGAACTCATAAAGACTCTTGGAGGGCAAAGCAAAGGGGCATTCATGACTCTTGGCAGGTATGACATCATTGAAATAATAGAAATGCCAAACGACCTTGCTGCCCTGAAATATTCCATGAAATGTTCAGAGTCGGGATATGAGAATCTCGAGACCTTAAAGGGTTTTACAGAGAAAGAGACTGAGTTTGTCATTCCGTGAATGGGGTCAATGACTTGCAAGTTCCGGATGTTTAAACCGACAGTATAGACCTCTTTAAGGGAATTTAAGACAAGACTTCACATTATTCGGGGGCATATCAGGAGATCAGACGCAATTCCAGACTAATGAAGTCAGGCTATTTTCAGTCAACCTGTTCCACTTCGAGAATACTGATTTCAGAACTGCCGTCATCCGATGAGATGCTTTGCATTGCCCTCAAAAAAGCAGTGGTTTGCTGAGTCGGTAGGGTGAACACAACATTGGCAGAATTATCACTGGCTACCCCATATATTCCATAGATCACAATGAAATTTGACATTAATTCACTGATTAATGCAATGAGTAGTTCATTCGACGTCTTGCAGAACACAACGTCATCTTTGATACTTTGAACATCGGTCGCTTTAAAGAATTGGGGCAGTTTATTTTCAGATACCTTGCAGATCGTCTTAATGCCTTGGTCGATAAAGCTGGCCATAACAAAATTGATCCCCTTCTGCACTGAATCACCATCTAGACCGGCTTCTTTACCGAAGCCCAGTGTAACTGCGGACACGTCATCCAGACTGGCGTCCCCCCTGAACAGTGTAGAATCAGCGTCAAGTTTTCTAAGGTATTCTACTCTGAGGTCTTCTACCGAATCCGCGAAACTCACGAGTGCCACTGATATTTGCTGCAAATCAGCTCTGCTGAATATAAAGTGAGCAAAATAACGTCCATTTTGAATAAAAGAATAATCAAGGAACATGCTTCGGAAAGTGTTGACCGCCATCTGAAGTGAAGATCCATACATCCCACTTAAGCGATTGAGATTACGTCGAGCTTGCCAGAGTCCATCCTGAAACTTTGCACTTACCCTGTTCAGGAAGAGGTTTTTGTCTTTGGATTCTTCGGAACCCTCTGGTAAAAACAGATTGATGTACACATCTGTACCAACAAAACTCACTCCAACGGGGGCCCTGAATCTCTGGGCCCACATGAAATCCGAATCTGGTTCCTTTATGCCTGGTGTGGAGACGAGAAGTTCATAGTCGATCATTTCAGTAATTCCATTAACAAGTGTCTTGGAAATAGTACCTCGTTGAACCATGTTCGAATAGATCATATTATGTGGTTTATAAAAGCATTTGGAATCATTATCAGCTAATGACCATTATTTGTATCTTCCTTTTCTTACCGCATTTGATGAACCTGTGGACCCACCCTGACTTGAATGTGACTTTTTCACGAGAAGGCCACCCATAGAAACTCAGGGGAATGTAAATCATGGAATAATAACGAATAATAATACTGCCACTGGTATGACAAATAAATATGGCATTAGAATTGAGACCGGGAATTTCCAGACTTTACCATAAGACCCTGTGAAGGATATAAACTGCAAGGGAAGCATGAATATTGCAGCATATACAACAATGGTGAGGGGGATTGAAATTACGAACCCAACTGGATTGGAAAATATGAACCCATTGCCAATATATTCAAACAGGATTCCCTCCACTCCAGCGGCAAAAAGAGCTTCACCTGTTGTGAATGAGAACTTTTTTCCCAAGAAAAGATACCAGGAAGCAAACCACACGGACCATTCGCCCGGGACGATTACTATGTCTCTCCATATGTCTGGAACTGCTGTTCTGTTCCCTAAGGCAAAAACGTACAGTTCTTCTGCTATGGAAACAATAATGCAAACAACAATGTAAACAGGAAAACGGTTCATTCCTGTTGAGTTGATATAACTCCTGATGCCCTCTCTTTTCCAGTAAACAGCCCCGCCATAAATCACCCCGAAAGATAAGGCAAAAGCAATCTCTCCCCATTCCTGTAAAACAGTCATAATTGCTATGGAAAGAATGAACCATGAAAGGAGGAGCTTCCAAAGGAGAGACATATTAATGAGTTCCACTTGAGGAATCGTCTATTCATAATTACATTATCTACTTGAGAAGACCCTTGATACTTGATGGAACCAGAGATTGGAAGAATCCAGCTCCTTCATAGTAAAGAGTTTACCTTATCATTTCCTGGAGTCCAGAGGTTATATCTCCCATATGCCCTGACAATAGCCCAGTTGCACCTGATTTTCGGATAACCGGGATCAACGCCGCTGAGGTGGCACTGGTCCTCCTGCCGTCTTTATCTGGCCAGATTCCACTTGGATAAAAATTCAATTTACCATCGATTCCATAAGCAGAATCGCCCACTATCAAGAAATCAATGAATTTCAGGGCAAATTCGTGCCGGCCGGGTATATTATGTGCTTTTATTCCCAGAGGCAGACTGGTTGATTCGCCGTATTCCTGGCCATGCTTCATGTCATATAAGTCGATGAAAATCTTTGCCAGGGCTTCATCTTCGTCAACTTCCTTTATGTTTGGTATAAACAATGGTATGTTCCATTGTCTAGAAATATAAGGACTTCCACGGATGTGGATATGATTGGTCATGATAACGGCCTCAGGCTTCCCTAGAACCATAATCATCTCCATGAGTCTGGGCATTGCTACAGGGTCAATCAGGACCGCTTTCCCATCCTTTAATAGTAAGTGGGAATACATCATAATACCTGATTCCCCGTCCATTGTGCCCCATCTGAAAATATCCTTTGCTACAGGCTCGAACATTGAGTATTAACTCTATCCTCACATATAACGATTTTCAAAAACATAAGAAAAATGCCATGTTAAGAGACAGGTTAATTTTGCATAGTCCTTGCCTGATTGCCCCTGTTGCAGTTATGCAGATTACCTGCTGAAGAGCCCGTAAAAGAAAATGACTGCCCCCACTACTATAGGTATGAAAAAGTTGGTATGGTATCCACGATAAATAAAAAGGAATACCCCCAAAGCCAGAAAAATTGATCCCATTAAAGATAATCTAAGATTCATGTTTTTCCTCTAACGCAGTTAGTTATCGAAGTACATGCTAATATATTCCTTGTTCCACAGTATGATATTTCTGTCTGTGAAATCCAACCAGGATTGCGCAAGCCAATTTTCCACGTTTTACACTTTGTTGAAGTAGCTGAGTATTGACAAGAAGTAAATTTATTTGCTCCACTTAGTCTTAACTTGGAATGTTATGAAATGGGTTACAAGAGAGAAGGCAAAAGTTGACAGAATTGCTTGTCCGTGGCTAATCTCAAGATTTGTTGATAAAGATGCTGAGTTTTTATTCGTACCAAAGGAAAAAGTTCTTGAAGTGGCTGAATCTGAAAGCGCGATTCCCTTTGACACGCCTGGAGCAGAGTTATTTCACTACGAGGAGAACGGAAAGGAATACGTGAGTTTTGATGCAGTGATAAAGAAGTACGGGCTCAATGATCCTGCTCTTCTCGAGTTTGCCAGAATAGTGAGGGGGGCTGATTCAAACATGAGCAAACCTCCTCCTGAGTCAGCAGGGCTGGAGGCTGCAGCTCTTGGATTCAGAGAGATAGCCAAGGACGACCATGAGAACATGAAATTGCAGTTTCCATTCTACGATGCCATGTACAAATTCGTTAAGGACAGAATGGATGGGAGTGCGAAACTCGAACACTCCAGCAAGTGATTTCGGTATTGAATTTTAATGGGAAATGAAGCACTTTTGTTGAAATTCCAAGGTGAGAAGAACCTTTCTTCTGAGAAAAACTGCGAATTCGACCATGGGGGTGTTGATACATCCTCCGGCCGGTTTTTTGTTGCGCACACTAGTTCCGGTACTTTTGAAGTGTTCGACGGCAATATAAACCAATGTGTAAATTCTTTCATTGACTGTGCCGGCGGAAGTGGGATGATCTTTGATCCAGTAACGAAAAAAAATTTTTTCAGCATCCAAAAAGGATGGGCATATCCTGATAATTGATCCTGAAAATAATCTTGTTCCACGAATTCCTGCTCTTTTAATTTAATGCAGTGCCATAAGCCTATGAGTTGAAATCTAAACAAAGCCTGGCCAACTGTGCAGGACTTAAGATAGGATATATTCCATGGCACAATCCTTTTTGGAGGAAATTATACGGAAATCCCTTCACAATTCAAGCCATCGCCTGCTAATTCCTGGAACCTTGTCAAAATCGCTGTCTTCACTGAGAAGCTCTGCTAAAGATGCCCTTTTCATGGAAGAGGCAATCAAAGCATCACTCGGTTTGGGGCAATAATTAATCATGTCCTTTAGAACATGATAATCGCCTTCTTCGAGTGGAAGTATGGTTGTGAATGGAAGTATCATGGAATCTATAAATTCAAGTGTCACTTCAACTG
>JBJKQJ010000200.1:0-11207 GCA_046705445.1 Thermoplasmataceae archaeon | reverse complement strand
ACTGGCGGAACCATATTTCTCCTGAAATTGTTGCCTCGTAATATATCTGTGATAGTATGGGCTGCTTGGATTTGAAAGGTTAGCGAGATAGGAATTCAGTTGGGTCTGATTTGAGAGCTTGAACGTCACGAGTACATTTATGGTGCCATTGTACGGAGAATTTCCTGTATCAAGCACAGTTCTTGGAGCTGAAGGTACGCTTAACCTGGATCCACTATAGCTCGAAGTCAAAAGAGCAGTAGCGTTTCCATTTGATTTGTAGTTAGTTATGCCGGGCTGTATGGTACTTCCCTGTTTATAATGTGAAAAGGTTACAGATGCAGATGAAATGGCCATTATAAAGATTACAAGCATCACAACAAACCTTTTTGCCCTTTTATTGATAAAAAATCTCTCTAGATAATTCCTAAAATTCAAAGAGGCCCCGCGCTTCATTGCTTGTATATTAATTAATTTCTCCCGTGTATCCATGGAATCTTTTAGGCTCAATCACTCCCTGTTAAAGCTGTGCCAGTTCCAGGCAAAACCTGAAAAAATTTAAATTAAAATATTTCTACTGCCTCTTCAATGATTTTAGAGCCATTTCAGTATTTTTCGCCTAAAAGCATCAATGAAGCTCAGAAAATTCTCAAGGCACACGGGGAAGATTCAAAGATTCTGGCTGGTGGGCAGAGCCTTATTCCAATAATGAAAATGGGAACTGAAATACCCTGCATTGTTGATATCAAGAACATAAAAGAACTGCACTTTACGGGGGAAATCGGAAACAATTCTGAAAATAGTTCTCTGGAAATAGGTGCCTTGTACACCTACAGCGAAATTGAAAGATCCGACCTGGTCGCGGAAAAACTACCACTTCTGGCAAAGACCGTCTCAGGTATAGGCCATCCATTGGTGAGAAACAGGGGCACCATCGGTGGAAGCCTCTCCCATTGCGATCCGGCCGCAGATATCTGTGTTACCTCACTCGCACTTGATGGTGTGGTTACCATCGCAACCACTGATGGAAACAAGAGGCAACTTACTGTGGATAAATTCTTCAAAGGACCACTTACAACCGATCTTAAGTCCGGTGAAATACTGTATTCTATTTCATATCCTCTGCCTAAGGAGAAATCGGGTTTTGACATTCAAAAGCTCACCCTAGGCCATGGAGATTTCCCCCTTCTTGTTGTATCAGTTGCAATATCCTTTAATGGAGTTATATACAATAAAGTCAGAATAGCTTTTGGCGGGGTTGCTGATACCGCCATCAGGGCAACTGATTGTGAAAAATTGCTCGAAGGAAAGGAGAGCATAACAGAATCCGACGTAGACAAGGTATCAGAACTGGCAATGGAAACCCTTGATGCACCTGTTTCCATGGAACTCTCAAGTGAATACACCAAAAAAATGATTGGTGTTTATGCGGGAAGGGCCATAAGGAATGCCCTAAAGGAAATTACGGGGTGATTGCGGTTGGATGGAAACACTTTTGATTTGAAGCTGAAGATAAACGGAACAGATTTCGAGCAAATTATCGATACAAGAGAAACACTTCTTGATGTGATAAGGGACAGGGCAAATCTCACAGGTGCAAAGAAGGGATGCGATGAAGCCGCCTGTGGAGCTTGTGCTGTACTCCTGGACGACCGGGCAGTTTGTTCATGCACTATGCTTGCTGTTGAGGCCGATGGTCACTCCGTAGTCACAGTGGAAGGCCTTCCTGGTTCAGAGAAGACTCATCCTGTCCAGGACCTTTTTGTTGAGAATGATGCATTTCAGTGTGGGTTCTGCACATCAGGTCAGATAATCTCCACGGTATCTCTAGGAAATATCTCGAAAAAAGATACCGACCAGCATGACCTGAAAGAAGGGATGTCAGGAAACATATGCAGATGCGGTGCTTACGTTAAGATCCTCCAGGCTGTAAGCAAGTATGTAAATGGGGATGGTCCCAGATGAGCGAGGCTTCATTGGAAGTTTTGCCTGAAAAAGTTCAGGTTTCACTTCCTCGCATTGATTCTCTGCAGAGAGTCATGGGCCAGGCCAAATATGCCGCAGACTGGAAACCGGAGGATATGCTTTATGCGAGAATAGTGAAAAGCACTGTACCTCATGGAAACGTAAGGAAAGTCGACACTTCAGATGCATTAAAGGTTCCCGGTGTGGTAGATGTAGTTACATGTTTTGACGACAGAACCTTCTGGGAAGCGGGCGAACGTGACCACAAAAGGCGTGTATTCACTGAAAGGGTAAGATTCATTGGAGAATGTATAGGTGCAGTTACAGCCCAGAACAGAATTGCTGCATCAAAAGCCTCTGAACTTGTTTCTGTACAGTATGAGGAAATCCCTGCCACATTTACAGTTGAAGTTTCACTCAAAGATGGGGCGCCAAAGATATGGGAGGATGGAAATTTTCTAGGCCCAATAGAATACGGTTATGGGGACGTCCACGAACAATTCGCTAACGCAGACCACATAATGGAAAGGCACTATTCTACATCACGGGTCCACAATGCCCCTCTTGAGCCTGCAATCTCACTGGCTTGGTGGGAAGGAGACAATCTGACGGTGGTCGCGGCTACACAGAGCGTTCATGGGTGCAGGAATGGAATCGCAAATGATATGGGCATTTCGCCTGAGAAAGTGAGAGTTATTTCATATTACAAAGGTGGCGGTTTTGGAAACAAGATCAATTCAATGAATTACGATCTCATAGCAGCTATCTGTTCCAGACGTACAGGAAGACCTGTGATGGTGGAATACAGCAGGGAGGACGAATTTGTCAATGTCCATGGAAGATGGGGTTCCGAGCAGGATCTGAGAATAGCCGCTGACAAGAACGGAAAGATTCACGCTTTTGACCTGAGGGCTGTCTGTGATATTGGAGCATACACCAGGCATATGAAGAGAGGCAAATTCATAGAAGGCCCTGAACACTATTACTCTACCGACGCTTGGAAGGCCAGCATAAAGGCTGTTTATACCAATTCCCCCGCCACAGGCCATATGAGGGCGCCTCCAGGTCCGCAATCTGCTTTCCCAGCAGAAACAATAGTGGATGAGCTTGCAGATGAGCTTGGCATAGATCCTGTAGAAATGAGATTGATAAATTATGCCAGGAAACCGCATTCTGGCGTGTTCACTTCCAATGGTTTTGAGGAATGCATCAGGAAGGGCGCTGAAGCATTTGGCTGGAAACAAAGGTGGAGGAAAGCCTCAAAGCTGAAAGAGAGACATGGAATCGTAACCGGCGTGGGTACCGCAATTTCTTCATGGCATTCAGGAATCGGTTACGGAGAGGCAATAGTAAGCATACACAGAGAAGGGAAAGTCATAGTCAACACAGGAGTTGTGGATATAGGCACCGGTGCAAAGACCACAATGGCCCTCATCGGAGCAAAGGCTCTTGGAATACCATTTGAAAATGTGGAGGTCGTCTGGGGAGATACCAGCACAAGCCCGTTCTCAATTGGAGAATCCGGTAGCAGGACTACGAATTACACAGGAAATGCTGTAAGGGAAGCGTCGCTAAAGGTTAAAGTCGAACTTCTTGAACTCGCGTCTGAAATTTACATGACAAAACTTGAATCACTTGAAATAAAAGATGGGAAAATAATTGAAACTGGCACTGACAAGTCTTTTGGCACTGTCTGGGATGTAATGAAGGAATCCGGCAAGGAGAGCATAATTCACGAAGTAAAGGTTGAACCAAAGCTCAAGGAGGGTGAGGAGCGATTTGTTTTCGCTGCCCATTTTGTCGAAGTTGCAGTCGATCTGGAAACAGGAGAGGTCACGCTCACAGATTACCTCGCCTCTCATGAATCAGGCGAGATAGTGAACCAGTTAACTGCAGAAAGCCAGGTTCAGGGGGGCATTGTAATGGGCATTGGCATGGCCTTGACTGAAAAGCTCATCATATCGCCCACAAACGGTGCCATTGAGAATCCAAGCTTTCTGCTGTACAGATTGCCAAATATGACCCATATACCCAACATCAAGGTGCAGTTCATTGATTCCGTAGATCCTTATGGCCCAAAGTCACTGGGGGAGATATCAATCCTGCCTGTGACTGCTGCCATTGGAAACGCTATCTTTAATGCAACCGGGGTCAGGTTGAGGAGCCTGCCATTTTCAAGGGAGGAGCTTTTGAATGAGCTGGGAGTAAAGTAGATGTTTTGCCATAAGTACATATTCAATCGTTAATCCCTGGCAATACTATAATGGCAAAAGAAAAATAGTGTACCAAAAAAATTATTTATGGACTTAAACTAAGATTGCCCAATGGGGAAACTTACCTCTTACTTGCTCGGGCTTACAGCAGCTCTTTCACTTGTCTATGATGTATTGTATGTTAATTATCAGCCTTTAATCAATTGGCTTGGCCCGGTTGTGGGGTCCGACATAATCTTCGCATTTGGTTTCCTCTTTCTGCTACTTGGCAGTGTTGCCCAGTACCAGGTTGTACTCATTTCATGGATAGTGATTGGGGTCCTGGTAGGTCTTGGGTCCCGCAAAGGCACCAAGGCAATAGGCGCCGCTGTTGGAGTTTATTCCAGCATCTGGGGATTTCTCGGATTATCCGCCCTTGCAGTATTCCAGAAAATTTCAGGATCATCCTTTACTGGTGCAAGCCTGACCACCATATCAACTACAGGCACCTCATTTCAGGTTCCGCCACTTCCTCCAGGAGTCACACTCTCCTCAATCCTCTCGGAGCCGCTGTTCCAACCTCTTACATCAATTATCTCAAGCTTCTCTGGCCTGTCGACGCTGACAACCGGCACTGGAGGAACGACCACGCCAACAGCTTCCCTGAGTTCTTTCATAACTGTTTTCACCAATACGCTTCTCCCATACATGATTGTAAATCTGGCCCTTTTCCTTATTATTTCAGGAGTTACGGGCATGCTGCTTCACAAGGCCCTGAACCATAATGGTTCCCCCAGGAACCCCAACGGTGGAGATAAATCGTCCAGGCTGAAAAAAGTGAAAGTCAAGAAAACTAAAGTTCGAAAGGTGGTAAGAAAGGTGAAGAGCTCGCCTCTAGCTGCTTCTATTTCCATTGTTTCAATCATAATATTATCACTATTACTTTCACCAACTGGATTATCCCATGGATCCATTGCTGGAGCAAACGCGGCAAGCTATTCAACCCTGTCAGGTTCAAATAACCATTTAGCCTTGAACAGTTCTCTGGAAGCAGGGAATTTCATCTTTTCCTCAGCAACTATGTTATCAGGCAATACCTCTAGCTCAGGACCTAACCCCAATTCTTTCAATTATGGCGGCGGCTATGTGGGCAAATATGGTAACGTTTACAATATCTACGCATTCCTGAATAGCAGTTCCAAGTCTGTTCCAGTTATTTTTGGGACAGGATCCTCCAATACACCTGTATTATCTGCAGTCTTTGTCTCCTACAATCTGGAGACGATTTTCAACTCACTAAAGCAGGATGGTTTCATCAGCAGCAGTACTGTGAATCAGCTTCAGATCAACCAGTACTACAACCTAATCCCACAGGCAGTTATTCTTGAAGCCTATACCGGAAATGTGAGCACAACGTCTGGACAAGCGCAACAGGGAGCTAACTCAATCCTGAATTCACTTGGAGGTAATTCAATGGTGAATTTTATTTCCATAAACCTTCCTTCGACTGTTTCAAGTGCCCAGTCAGTTTCACTTTTTGGATACAGTTTCAATGTTTCCTATGCAGGAGCTGAATCAACAACATCCAACGCCATGTCATCATATTTCCCACAGGACGGGGTGCTGTCGGTTTTCACCAAAGGCCTTAAAAACGGATATCTTGTTCCAGGTTCAACACATAACAGCGATCATGGTTCAATATACATGGCTGGTTTTGCAGATCTGAACCAGCTTCCTTCCAACCTGAAAGGATTTTCAGGATTCCTGAATACTACAAGCACAACAACACCGGGAAACTACCTGTATTTCATGGGAGGGCTTTTTGCAAGTGAAAATGTGTTCCACTCATCCGCGGCCAGCCATAATATCACTGCATCGGGCGTTTTCAATTATAACGGAAACATCACATTCGGCAGCAACCTGTCTGTATATGCAATGTCACTTCTCTACCCATATGCCAATGCATCTGGATCTTCGGCAGTTTCCGGTTACAGGATGTTGATGTATTCCAACTACCAGAATTCGACCTCCATAGGAAATGCCGGTAGCACATCCTATACTCTGGTTTCATCAGGGCAGCAAATATCACTTTCCAACATCAGCCTGCCCACAAATGTGACCTTCCCAGCACAGATTAAGGTCTCACAGTATGTTTCGATCCTGGGAAACAATGCGTATAAAGTAACCATATCTCTCACAAATAATGATACTGATACCCTTCAGAACGTTGAGGTCAATGCAGCTCCCCTTCTGGGCCTTTATTCATCAAATGTGGCCGTAACGTCCGGAGCCACAATAGTTAAAGCTTCTGCACTTCAGCCTGGACAGACTCTCACCATGACCTATGATATCAGCTTCAGCGGTGTGGGTAGGTACGTAGTAGCAACCCCCCTCTTCAACTACACTTCCAATAACAGCACATTCTCAGTTGTGGGGAATACTCTCACTGCAAACGCACAAAATCCCTCAATTTTCCACGCGGTAAACCAGCTTGAATATGTCTCATTTTCTGCCCTTTCCAACATGGTAAAATTCCCTTATCTTGTCCAGACGGTCTTTCCGGGCGTGTATGTATTTGACCTCATCATTCTTCTCGTGGTGGTTCTGGACGTGTATCTGGAAGTTAGAGCCTTCCGGAAGTGGCTATCCGCGAGAAAGGGACGTAATGGTGAACCACCTTCTCCGCCTGAAACAGAACAGGATGATATGAGCAATGAAATTTGATCCGGTGGGAAAGTTAATTTTCCACACCTTTTTACCATGACACTGCACCATGGATAAACGAACAATCCGTGCCTATGATATCTATTACGAGGTTTATGACGCCGAGACCGCTGATTTCTGGTTTCGGTTTCCCCATAATGAATTTGAAGAGTTCACTAAGTCATTGCCGGGCAATAAAGTCCTCAATTTAGGCAGTGGCCCGGGACGAGATTCTCTCATGTTAAGAGACCATGGGCTTGAGGTGGTTTGCCTAGACGGATCAGAAAACATGGTCAGGGAAACCAGGAAACTTGGGTTTGAATCGATTTGTTCTGATTTCAGGTGCATCAGTTTCCCTCCAGAGTCCTTTGACGGGATTTGGGCGTATTCGTCCCTCATACACGTGACTTTTGAGGAAACGGTTGAGATACTAAAGAAAGTGCACCCATTGCTTAGAAAGGATGGCAAACTCTACCTTGGGTTTATTGAAGGCTCTAGAAATGAAACTGTAAGAATAGCTGGTTCAAAGTATTCACGTTATTTTGAATATTACGATGAAGCAAAATTAAGCAGCCTTTTTGAAGAGACAGGTTTTAAAGTTTTGCGGGTGGGAAAATTCAGGCCTGGAAACCATACTTATCTGAACATATTGCTGTCTAAAGAATCTTTATAAAAAGGTAAAGAAAAACTAGCAATGAAAAATCGTACATATACACCTCACACAGAGTTCTCAGATAATAATATAATAAAATGCCAGAGAGGTAATGTGTTTCTTACATTTCGGAAATCCACCTGATTCCATTTTTGCTGGATAACACTGATGGACACCATTCTCAGTACTATTACAAGATACATTAAATTGATAGAAAAAATAGGTAATTTTTCTTCTTATGTCTTAACCATCAAATTTTACATATATAATTTGGTAAAAATGAATAGGATAATCAGGATTTATATCATGGCAATGATGCTTATGGCCAGCGCGGTCATAATTGTTGGAACAAATGATTCTTCAGGTGCTCCATTGAACGGTTACAACCTTCCATCCACGGCCTGGTCCGGCCAGGTGACAATTCTCCCGGACGGGTCTCTGAGCAACACGGGTGCGCCAATAGAAATCACTGGAAATCTTTACGCCTTAACTGGCAACATTAACGGAACCCTGACAGTTGAACTTCCTGGGGCAATAGTGAACGGAAATGGATACACCGTATGGAATACTGTCAACGTTCCTCCAGTGAAGCTGCAGAATGCCAATGGAATCACCCTGGAAAACATGACTGTAGTTTCATGGTACGCCACTGCAATCAACATTGTCTCCTCCAGCTGTGACCTGGTCACAGACAATAACGTGATTGCCATGGTGAATGGTATCTACGTATTTTCTCCGTTTAACACAATAACTTCTAATAATGTGAACATAAGCCTGCAGGTCCCAAGCTACAGTGGACTATCTTCAGGCATCACTGTAAAAGCCAGCTCCACTGAGGTTTCTGGCAACACTGTCACTATGGGACAGTCAGGATACGGAATTTTCCTCCAGGCTGGTATGTCTGATGTAAATGGCAACAGCATTTCACTGTCAGGTTCATATTCTCAAGGATTAGTTGTGGCTGGGGCCAGTAATAACGTTGAGGAGAATATCATTCATGGAACCGGATCTGATTTAATTGGAATCAACCTACAACTAGGGAGCCAGTTCACAAATGTTTCTGCAAACAATGTTTATCTGACCGGTCAAAGATCTGTCGGGACGTCCTTGCAGGATGGGTTCAACTCTATTGAAAACAATGCCCTCTATGTTCAGGGAAGTTACGCATATGGTTTCGAAGTGATGTCATCAGGCACAGGATCCAACCAGATTTTCAAGAACATAGTCAACAGTACTGGCCAGTATTCAGTCGGCATCTACGACAATTCCCAGGGATCAGTTATTTCAATGAACACCGTTATGGTCAATGGTTCTTATGGCAGGGGTATTAGCGCTTTCAACAGTGTAAACATCTCAGACAATGAAATAGAGATCATAGGAGACAATACTTATGGAATATCTAGCCCCAATGGTTATGTGACGAACAATGCAATCAAATCAAACGGGAGTTATGTTTACGGTATATATTCCTCAGGGGGCCAGTATACAGCCATTGAAGGCAACACTCTGAACGCATCGGGATCGCATGCAATTGGCGTCCTGCTCAGTGGCAGTTTCCAGACTCTGTCTGAAAATATGATAACAGCAGGATACAAAAGTGGGACAGGACTGATGATAAATTCCCTAACAAACAGCAGGATTTCCAACAACAGCATAATCTACTCGCAGACAGGAATTTCCAGCACTTACTATACAAGCTATGTCCTTACTTTCCAGGGCAACTACCTGCTGAACGACACTGTGGCTTTTGACATTGTGGGTGTTACTTCTAATTTGTTTTACCACAACAGCTTCATAAACTACACTTCCTATGAAATAACAGGATCCGGTAATGCAACTTGGGATTACGGCTATCCTACAGGGGGCAATTATTGGAACACATACACCGGTCTTGATCTGTTTTCAGGAGTCGCGCAGAATGTAACTGGGAGTGACGGTATTGGAGACGTGCAGTTTAATGTCACTTCAAACAATATAGATCATTACCCCTTAATGGCTCCATGGCTCAGGCCAACTATAACATTTGTTGAATCCGGGCTCGCAAAGGGAAAGGCGTGGTCAATCGATCTATCAGGTTCTGTGAAAACATCTGACTCATCCAGCATGACTTTCTATGTTACTTCGCCAGCTTTCTCAAACTACTCCTACAATATTGGTGATGTCAAGGGATATACGCATTCCAAGGCCTCCGGTACGGTTGAATACAATGGAAGCAGCATAATTGAGCAAGTGGTGTACCAGGCAATTCCAGAATCAACCTATAATGTCGTATTCACACAGAATGGCCTACCCGCAGGAACGCAATGGTCCGTAACATTTGGTGAAACCACAATGACTTCCACAGCATCTTCCATAACATTTGACCCAGTAAATGGTACATATAGCTACGAAATCAGCAGTGTGCCGGGATACTATTCGAGCCAGGATGACGGCACAGTAGTGGTGGATGGCCAGAATAATGCAGTTACCGTGGCATTTACCCAGGTAGTATATTCAGTAGTGTTCAATACACAGGGGCTGCCTTCAGGAATGAACTGGTATGTGAACCTTAGCAATGGAAAATCATTCACTTCAACCGGTTCCACATTGCAGTTCAGCCTGCCCAATGGCACATATAGCTACACAGTGGACAAAGTGTCAGAATATAACTCAACGCCTTCAACCGGGCAGTTTACTGTCACAGGCAATTCACCAGATCCAATCCTGATCTCTTTTGCCCACAATTCAACTGTTCCTCCGGTAATCCCCACCAGCAATAATCCAGGAATATGGCCCTATATCCTGGGTGGAATCATAGGAGCAGCAATTGCAGCTGTTGCGGCTGTGACAGTGCTTTATGTAAGGAAGAGGTAGATTTTTTTATCTCTTCCACATTTTTACCACTATAATTTATTTTTAAAATGGCAGAAAAATTGTCTGATGTGATATCCAATTCGAATCACTTATATCCCATAAGCATCTTGAGTAAGCATGGCGAAAGTCGTCTGCAATAATTGCGGTCACAAGAATCCATCATCAGCCGCCTCATGTGCAAAATGCGGCAGCTTCCTAGTGGACGACGTGCCCCAGACTAATGAACAGCCTGTAATGGGCGTTCAGACAGAAGAATCAGAACAGCCCCAAATGGAAAGCGAACATAACCAGGAGAATGTTGAAGCCCGACCCTACGAAGGCAGGGTGGAGACGGTAAAGGTACCAGGAGGCAACTCATCCCAGTGGATTGGTATGGTCTCTGGTTTCGCAGTGCTTGGAGCATTCCTGGTACTGGAGTATCTAGGTATTCCCTTACCCAGCTATTCGATCTACATTTTCTTAGTATTGATCTTCATCCTGCCCTCGCTGCTGAGAAGATCAACATCAGTGATCAAATTCAACCAGGCAGGTTTCTCAATACCAAGCAAGCCTGAATTGAACCCAGTAAGCTTTGAGAATATAATGGATGCAAAACTGGGAGCTTATACAAGATATGAGCAGACAGTTACACTGTATTTCAAAAATTCAGATCCTGCACTGAAATTGGATTTCACCTCAATGATGAATTTCAGATCTTTCATTGTGATGCTAAACAAGAGAAGGATCCCAATTTTGCGGGAAAACTCAGGACCCAATGCTGAACAGCAATCCACATCCTGAATTCTTTAATTTCAAATCTAATTTTCACCAATCTTCTTCATGGGTTGAATTTTAGCAATTTTATTTATGCCCTATATGTAAAG
>JBJKQJ010000199.1:0-21631 GCA_046705445.1 Thermoplasmataceae archaeon | reverse complement strand
CACCATGCCTGCTGTTGAGAGAACTCTTGCACCATGCTTATCAGAGAGCCAGCCTGAGAGTGGGCCCATGACCATAAATCCAATTGTCATGGGTATCATGTAACCTCCGGCCCAGAATGGGGTCACAGCGTATTGGTACCCGTGCAGGGGAAGCCATATTCCCTGCAAAAGGATGATCAGCATAAGCATGACTCCACCCCTTCCCACTGCTGAGAGAAGGGAAGCCAGGTTACCTGCAGCAAATGCCCTGATCTTGAAGAGTGACATCCTGAACATAGGCTGCTCCACTTTCATCTCTATGAAGGGAAATATTGCAAGCATGAGTAAGCCTACAACAAGACCTACGATTACATAGGGGTTAGACCAACCGGTCGTGCTGCCTCCGTATGGCATGAGGCCATATGTGATGGCAATCAGCGTAATTGTGAGTCCCCCTCCAAATGTGAGGTTTCCGACGTAATCGATCTTCTGGTCTTTCTTTCTCAGTGAAGTCTCCTTTAGTTTCCAGTAACTCCAGAATGTTCCAAATAGCCCAAATGGTACGCTGACAAGGAATACGTATCTCCAGTCATAAATTGAAAGGATTCCGCCAAGAATAAGGCCAAGGAAAGATCCTCCCAGTGCAGCCACCTGGTTTATTCCAAGCGCTTTACCCCTTTCCTGAGATGGGAAGGCGTCGGTAAGTATTGCTGAACTGTTAGAGAATAGGAATGCCGCACCAACGCCCTGGATAATTCTGAACATTACCAGGAGAAATGCGGCAAAATCACCACTGCCTGGGGTTATGGACAGCAGAATTGAACCGGCGGTAAATATTGCAAATCCTAGATTGAATAGCCTGACTCTTCCATATATGTCTGATAGCCTTCCAAAAGTCACCAGAAGGGTTGCGGTAACAATGTTGAAACCCATCAGGATCCAGAGAAGGTAAACAAAGGATCCCGGCAGTAGGGGGTTGATATTGATGCCCTTGAAGATGGCGGGCAATGAAATCAGAGTGATAGTCATATTTATTGTAGCCATCAAAACTCCAATTGTTGTGTTGGAGAGGGCTACCCACTTGTACTTCACCATTTTTACCTCACGCAATTGAGACTCATTATAAATGCTTTACGAGTAAACAGTATACCTGAGAATAATATTAGCATAAAGCATTATTTTTAAAAAAATGGCAAAAATGTGTCATTTTGGTTGTTCCATTGAAATTGATGAAAAACAAGAATTCATTATTGGTTGATAACATGTTAAAATGCTCAAATCATTTTATTATCCAATTGCATACTACTTTAGATGTCTTCTCCAGGTGATGATTCAGAACTGGGCGGAAAGCTTGAAAGATTTGTAAAGGACAATTACAAGAGCTGCGCCCCGGGAATTTCAGTTTATGTTGGAAGGAAAGAAGAAAAAGTCTTTGAGTTTGCTGATGGCGGAATCGGAGAATTAAACCTTACATTTGACAGGGAGACAGTTTACGACCTGGCTTCTCTGACCAAACCCCTAGCAACTGCAATGCTTACTATGAAACTCCTGGAAAAAGGAAAAATTGCACTTGAAGATTCCATGTCGTCTCTTGGTGTTTACAGTGAAAACGAACCGGCTGGCAATCTTACCGTAAGATCCCTTATCTCACACTCATCAGGACTCATACCGGATTATCCACTGTACAAATTTGGAAATGACAGAGATTCTTACAGGAAGGCCATTGCATCCATAGGTTATTCCAGTTCCGCATATACAGAGGAAAAATACAGTGACCTCAACTATATTCTGCTCGCTTTTGCGCTTGAAGAAATTTCAGGCTTAACGCTGGATAAACTTATGGAGAAAGATATCACAAAACCTCTCGGCTTATCTCGTACTGCATTTAACCCGGATTTTCCCAAAGAGACTATGGCTCCAACTGAAAAAACTGAAGACAGGGGGATGGTATGGGGTAAGGTGCATGATGAAAAATCCTACTGGCTTGGAGGCGTTGCAGGCCATGCAGGTTTATTCAGCAACCTTCCTGATACTATTAAGCTGGTGCGAAGCCTCATGGACGGAAAAATTATTTCTCCTAACACCCTGGAACTGATGACAACCCCAGCCAACAGAAATATCGGAGGAACATTCGGGCTTGGTTGGATGATAAAACAGCCCAGACCTACCAATCCAAGTCCTGCTTTTGATTTCTCAATGTTCATGGGCGATTATGCACCTTTCGGTGCAATTGGGCATACGGGTTTCACCGGCCCCTCATTGTGCATAGACTTGAAGAGCGGCATTTTTGCCGTTATTCTCAGCAACAGGGTATATCCAACCAGGGAGAATCTTAAGATTCTGAGGTTCAGAAGGCTTTTCCACAACCTTGTGTTTAGCAACCTGAACAAAGGAACGGAACTAAGCTGGTAATGGGATAGGATAAGCATGGCATTTGTATCTGTTGATGGCGGAGCTACCAAGACGATGGCTGTATGCTATGATTCTAGCGGAAAAATTCTTGGCATGGCGGCAAACGGACCTTCTAATTTCAGGAATATTGGGGTAGAAAATGCCAAGATACATCTCACATCAGCTGTCAAGGGCGCAATTGAAAGATCTGGACTGGAATTCAGTGATATTGACAGGATAACATTCGCTCTGGCTGGAGTTAAGGATTCCCAGAAATCCACCGAGATAATAGACAGCTTCGTGAAGGAATTGAAGTTCAACGCCCCATACTCACTTCTGAATGATGGCGAAGCAGGATACAACTGCAGGTTCTTTGGCGAAGAAGGGATAATCGCAGCTGCTGGAACCGGGATGATTGCCTTTGGCAAGTTCAATGGGAACTTCGAGAGATCCAGCGGATGGGGATGGCTTATTGGGGATGAGGGCGGCGCATTCTACATTGGCAGAAGAGCTATTCAAGAGGCTGCAAAGTTGTCGGATGGCCGAAATGTCGGTTCTGTTGAACTGTTATCCAAGGTTATGGGATTTTTTGGGGTGAAGGAACCTAGGCACCTGGTGAACGAAGTATATACCAACCCTATCAACATAAGGAGAATTGCCCTGCTGGCAAGGGAAGTTTCCTTGCTCTCCAATATGGGAGATGACATTTCCAGATCAATAATCACTGAAGCTGCAATTGAAGCAGGTAGATGCGTCAATGCACTTAAGAGGAAATACAATTCCCCTCAGGCCACTGTGAGTGGATACGGAGGAGTTTTCCGGGCTGGTGAACTGTACTGGAATTCCCTTAGAGATTCAGTGCTCTCAGAATTTCCCGATTCCCAGTTCAAAAACCCGCTATATGGTTACCATGCAGTGTTGGGTTCCATGTATATTGTTCTAAAAGAAGGCAATCATCTCGACCCAGACACTGAGGCTATTCTTAGGGATTTTGATGCAAATGTGGAATTACTGCCCATTGAGGAAAAACAGCAATTCCTTCTCTTGTGAAATTGCCTCAAAATGAAAATCAAAAGTTCTGATACACTAATTTTCCATTGACAATTGTAGCAATTACTTTGCCATCTTCATCTAAAGCGCAAAGGTCAGCCCTTAGCCCGGGACTTATGTCACCCCGATCATCAAGGCCAAGCAGTCTGGCCTGAATTCCAGATGTGGAATAAATCAAATCCTGCAGCTTATAGCCTATTGAAGTTAGATTATGAATTGCCTTATCCATGGTAAGCACGCTTCCTGCTATGGTGTCAGTATCGCCAATCCATGCAACTCCATCGTGCAGAGTAATGGGCAAACCACCCAGGGTGAAATTACCACCTGTAGACCCACCTACTGCCAGGGAGTCGGTCACCAATACTGTATTTCTGAAACTTCTCATCCTATCCATTATTCTTATTGCTTCTTCAGAGACATGATGCAGATCGGCAATCAGTTCCAGAGCTACCTTGTTATGGAGTAACCCCGCTCCCACAAGTCCAACCTCTCTGTGGGTCAATGAAGACATTGCATCATAGAAATGGGTTACAAGGGGAGATCCAGCTTCAAAGGCCTTTAGGGCAGTGGCAAAATCTGTATTGGAATGCCCTGTGGAAACAATAATGCCTTTTTTTCTTGCAAGTTCAATTACTGGTCCAATTTCGGCGAGCTCTGGTGCTATGTCAATTATCCGCAATACACCGGTTCCTTTGTTGAAGAAATCTGATATTTCATGGATTTCTGGGATTCGCAAATTGTCAATGTTGTGGGCACCCCTCTTTTCGCGGCTGAGATATGGGCCTTCGCACCTGACACCGAGAATTGAAGCACCTTCTCTTTTTCCGGCCATGATTTTTCTGTACCTTTCGAACTGGCCGTATATTTCGTTAAGCGGGAGCGAGACCAGGCTGGGAACAAAAGATGTGACTCCAGTCTCGGTTATCCGCTGTACCCAGTCAAGTATTTCAGAATCCGAAGAGTTGCAGGAATCTATGCCGAAAAAACCGTGAGTGTGAATATCTATGAAGCCAGGAACTACTATATATTCTGATAAATCCAAATCTGCCTCTGAATAGCTGGCGTCTATTGCGGCAATTTTACCTTCCTTTATGGTGAGAGAGGAATTCTGAATTGTTCCATCATTGGAAATTAAGCTACCACAGTTTATCTTTAATGAATTTTGCAAGTGAAAGAGAATAATCCGAAAAAAGATAAATTTTCTTTATGAAATTTGCCCATAGGTCTGAACACTATCATTTGTAGAGATAGAAATTCCTGCTTTCATCCATGAATTTAAGCAAATCCTCTTTCCAGGAGGCCATAATCTCTTTGGGTTCCGCACCATCATTCAGCAAATGCATTAATCCTTCAGAACCGTAGAGTATGGAGAGCTTCCTCTCATCTATATTGAGCATTTCCTTCCTGTAAAGTTCAGTAAAAAGAGTAAGTGTCAACAGGTTGGGATTATACGATTGCCTGTCCATGATGTGCATAAAATAGCCTTCAACACTCAGGTTTCCAAAAGGATCAATAGTTGGCCTGAAAATGGTTTTTCTGAATTTCATGCCGGGGATTTGCAGTTCCATTTCTTTAAGACCCGGTTTCCCAAACTGGAGGAAAGGATATGGCGTGCCCCTTCCGAGAGATAAGTCCGTGGCCTCCAACAGGCACATTCCGGAATAGTTTACAACTGAATCCAGGGTGGGAAGATTCAGGGAAGGTGGAATGAACCATTTCATGAGATCATCATAGTACGAATTCCTTTTGTAACCGGTCATCTTTAAAACCTGAACATCCCCTTCAAATTTTCTGTTGAAAAATCCACCCAGTTCCCCTATGGTCATTCCATATCTGGTAGGAACAAGATCAATTCCGACAAAACTCCTGTTTTCTTCTTTCATCATTGGGCCATCCACAACAGAAGCATCAATTGGGTTTGGCCTGTCAAGTATAGTGAGTGGAAGACCTATTTTTGCTGTAGCCTCAACGACATTATGCAATGTGGAGACGTATGTGTAGAATCTTAATCCGGCATCCTGGATGTCGTAAATTACCATGTCAAGGTCTTCGAAATCCTGCCGATCGGGCTTCAGCTTCTTTCCGTACAGTGATATAACTGGAATTCCCCCATAAGTGGAGTCCCCAATCTCCGAACCATTTGCTTCTGCACCGAACATTCCATGTTCCGGAGTGAAAATTTTCTTTATCTGCACTCCCTTCCTCAGCAGGAAATCAATATTCTGCTCCAGTTCAGAAGTAACTCCACTGGAATTTGTTACCAGCCCAATTTTCCCTTTTATTTCAGAAGGTACGAGGTTATCCAGACCAAATTTAAACATGAGAATGTGCTCCAAGGTGTTTGTTCTTGAAAAAATTTTTCATGTTATGACCTGTAAAGCAAATGTTCTGTGTGAAGCCTTTTCCCAATAGCGCCTATATCTCCAGATTCAATTCCATGAAAGAATTTTCTGGCCATTTCCATGGATTCTGCCTCATTTGTGTCATACCGCTGAAAATTGCTGCACTTGTTGAAGTCAAGCGGGTATTTGTTTCCGAAGCAGCACCGGAAGATAAATTCTGATCTTTGCATGTGATAGCAGGAAGATACCACTGACACTTCATTCACATTAGGAATCTTATCTATTGCCAGCCTGCAAAAATATCCGTTGCCGATGGTGTCAAGAGACTCCTCCTCCAGATATATCCTCTCTGATGGGATCCCATTCTTTGAGCAATAATCAGCCATGAATTGCGCTTCAGATTTTTGCCCTTTGCTTGTGTAACCTCCTGACATCAGTAAAATAGAATTGGAGTTGTAAAGACTCATTGCAGCTTCAAGCCTCATTTTCAACTCCTGGTGTATTTCATCCTCATGCACCCTGCTGCCCAGAACAACGATGACCTTCATCTAAAGACCACAAACGAAACTGGTTAAAAATTCTGCTTCTGGGAAAGACTGACAAACTCCCAAATACAGTCTGTAATTACAGTAATCCAATGCCAGTAAATGGTCCAACAATGGATGCTAAATTACTAGAATTCCTGAAAAACAGGCTCCCGTTCAGCATCAATATGCTCCATTCCATGAAAAATTACCCTCAACAGACCGATTTACTGATTCGGGGAGACAAAGGTGACCCTGAAGCAGTACTTGTAAACCTAAGATCAGGCTACAACGACCATATCTGGCACGATCCCATAATGTGGGTCACCGGAAATAAAAATGCCTGCTCAGACTTAGTCAATTCTCTTGACATGGAAACGTGTGTGTTAATTTCTGACACTGGACTTAAGGAAGATCTTCAAGAGAAATATGATCACTTGAATTCGTATAATGAGTACCTGATGGTTCTGCACAAGGATGATTTATCAGAAGAAGCATTATTTTCAAAGAGACTTGATGAGGACAATGCTGCAGATTCCCTTAGTCTTGCCGGCATCTTGCCTTCTTATCCCAATTATTCGGATTATATTGAAAAAGAAAAACGGTTTCTCAAGGACAGGCAGGTTTTCGGAATATTTTATGGCGAAAGAATGATTGCGCGCGGAGCTTTGATGTCCAATGAACCCGAATACTCATCAGTGGGAGCTTTCATTGTCGATCCTGAATTTAGATCAAGAGGCTTTGGGGAACAGATAGTCACCTCTGTGGCACAACAAGCTGCCCTAAAGTCTGAGAGGATCTGTTTATTTGTGAACACAAACAACGAACCTGCAATCAGCCTGTACAAAAAAATAGGTTTTTCTGTTGCCCAGGAAATTTACTTCTATGATGTCAACACTGGACTCAGACCATGAAATTGCAGTTCAGTAACCGCCATGATCTATATCGGACAGAGATACCAGCACCCTGAACATCTTGTAAGCGCTCACAATGTCCGGTGTGGAGATCTTCAGTGTATAACCATCTATTCTCTCGACCCCGGGAACCATGAGGCAATTATCCACCATGCCGCTGTTCTGGAATTCCAGAGTTATTTCAAAGGGGCCTTCAATCTTCATGATTTTGCCTTTTCTTTTCACAGCCTTCTCCGCTCCTCTTTCCAGTGTTGCTAACGCTTCAACCGTGGAAAGGGACTGAGCTGAATATCTGGAAAGGCCTTCTTTCAGAACTACAAACTCACAATCTTCGAGAAACTGTCCAGCCTCAGCTGTTGTCTGGCGGTCGCCTGCAACTAGAGTTACCGGGACGCCAAAACTTGATGCAACGGCTGCGCTAAGCCAGAGTTCGCCTACCTCCTTACCGTTCAACTTCAACCTGTGAACATTTGTGGAATAAGTGTGGCTCAGCACTCCATTGGGTGAACCTGCCATGGTGTGGTACCCTACCAGAAACAACCTGTCTTTTCCTTTAACACCCTGCACCATGCTTAGTTCTTTTGGCCAACCCAGAATCACCTGCGATCTATTGTCGATTTCTTCCGTGTTTAGGTTTCTGTTACCGTCATGCGCGTCAACCAGCAATACTTCATCGGCTCCGCCATTGAATGCACCGGAAACAACTGCATTAGCGCTTTTGTTCATAGCCGATCTTGAAACTTCATATTCAGGGTTGCCTGGCATAACCTGGGTTCCAAATGTAACCCCCTGCAGGCCTTCAGCGTCAATTGACACAAGAACTTTCATTGGTATGGTTTACAACTCGTAATCTCTTAAAGAATTCTCCCGGTGTCAATTTTCCTGTGCATGACTCTGGCCTCTTCCCTGAGACCTTCGCCGCTTAGTGAATATATGGTTCCAGGCTCCAGCAATTGCTTTTTTGTCCACTTTGGGAACCTATTTGAAACAGGCAAGCTAGAAGAGACCACAGACTTCCATCCATCCCCTTCGTAGTAATGCAACCGATGGAATTCGTTAAAATTGACTGCATCACTATATATGAGCAATTTACCAGCTGAATCTTTTCTTCGAACGGAAACGAGGAAAAGGTTCAACCCGGATATGAGAGCTTCATTTTCATATACCTCTTTAATTGCTTTTTCAAAAATCTCCAGTTCTGTTCCGCTCTTAGTGGATATAAGATCAAGCAGGACTTCACTGTCAGTCCTGTTTTCCAATTCCTCCTGGGAAAGGTCATGGCTAATCCTGGTCTTTTCAATCTCTCCATTATGCGCCAAATAGAGGTCATAGTCCCTGGAGGCCCGCATATGTGGATGTGAGTTCAGCATCCCAAAAGGTTGACCCTTGGCTGCATTTCTTGCATGCACTACAGTGAACTCTCCCCTGTATTCGGGAACAGGACCTTTGAAAATGGCCCCGGAAAATCTTTCGTGCCTTATGCCGCCACTGCTGTATTCAACCAAGCCCCAGCCATCCCTGTGATCCATAAATGGCTTTGAAATCAACTTAGATAGAGGATCGTTGGCAGATACCTCTAGAAGAGACGAATAAATCTGGCCAAAAGATTCCCTGTTTTCACCTGAAAAGGCAAACATTCTGCACATAGAACCAGTGAGAACTCGTATTGTAGATAATAATCTTTACATTTACAGCTCTGAAATATCCAAACGATATGTGAAAACTACAAAAAAACAATTAGTTCCATTGACATAGAACTTCAGAATGAAAGGGACTGAAGATAACAATGTGTTATCGCGTGAAATTACAGATTGGGATTCCTTCGAAATTGCAAGGTTCATTCACTTATCAGATTCAGAGGCAATAGGGGCAATTTACCCTCAGCTTGAGACTATTTCAAAAGTAATAGACACGTGTGTTCACTCCATCAAAAAGGGTGGCAAGGTTATTTACTCGGGCGCTGGAACAAGCGGCAGGATTGCTGTACAGGATGTGGCCGAACTGAGGCCCACTTATGGAATTAAGAATGACATGTTTGACTACATTATGGCGGGAGGAGAAAAGGCCATCATAGAATCGGTTGAAGGAGCCGAAGACAGCCTTACGGCGCCTTCCGAGATGTTAAGGAACAAGAGCCTGGCAAAAGGTGATGTCGTAATAGGTCTTACGGCATCAGGCACTACACCCTTTGTTCTTGAGTCATTGAAGTATGCCAAATCCATAGGTGCCCACGCTGTTGCCATTACCAATAATACAGATAGGCCTGTTTCTAGGGTAGCGGATGTGACCATTGAGATCTTATCCGGGCCGGAAGTAATTCAGGGCTCGACAAGAATGAAGGCTGGCACCGCCCAGAAAATGGTATTGAACATAATTTCCACTTCTGTAGCAATAAAACTTGGCTACACCTACAGGAACACAATGATGAAAATGCAGTCATGGTTCAATCAGAAGCTTAGGAGCAGAGCTGTAAAAATGCTGGTGGATGAATTCGGAATCACAGAGGATGAAGCCAGAAAGACACTTGAGAAGTATGCTTACCACATCGAGGATGCATTCAATTACTACGATAGGAAATCCAATTAACTTTAACTTCGAAAAAAGTTAATTCAAATTTCTTTCAAAAAGGCTATTCATATTGAAACTGTGATAAACTTATTTTATACCCTGAATATCAAAGCTTATGATTGATGACATCTCATACAAGAAATTAGAACTTCCAATGGTAAAACCATTCAGGATTTCTGCTGGTACAACCAGCAAATATGAGGGTTATCTGGTTAAAATCACTACTGATGATGGGATCTCTGGTTACGGGGAGGCAACCGCAAAACCTTTCACAACCGGGGATACAATGGGATCCATCGAATACGAACTACGGAAATTTTCAGAAGAATTTAAAGGAAAGGAGGAGTCTCCAGAATTATTAAATGAACTCAGTGTGAAGCTGCTCAAAGCTTCCAAGGCAAGCAGATGTGCAATAGACGCTGCGCTTTGGGATATCATTGGAAAAAGGGCTGGAATGAACGTCACGCGCCTCCTTGGAAATTATAGGAAGTCTATCGCAACTTCATACACCGTTGATTTATCACCACCTGACCAGGCGAGATTACAGGCCAAAAAACACCTTGAGAATGGGGTCAGTATTTTCAAGGTCAAGACTGGTTCCGGGATAGAAGATGATGTGGAAAGGGTGAGAGTTGTAAGGGAAGTGGTAGGCGAGGAAGTTATGTTATATGTTGATTTTAACCAGGCTTTCACCCCTAGGAAAACGGTTGACATTTCACGAAAACTTGAAAAATATAATGTAGAATTCATTGAACAACCGCTCCCAATGAGAGATGTCAGAGGTATGAAATTTGTTCGTGAGCACTCAAATATTCCAATATATGCTGATGAAACAATCTTCACTATAGATGATGTCGTGAATCTACTCCAAACAGAATCTGCTGACGGTATCAATATAAAACTCACCAAATCAGGTGGTATAACCGAAGCTATGAAAATGATCTCCGTGGCCGAATCCTTTAGAGCTCCTGTAATGATAGGTTGTATGATAGAGACAAGGCTTGCAAGTTCTACTGCACTGGCAGTGGCATTATCCAGGCCTGGAGTCAAGTATACTGATCTGGACGGTTACGCAGATTTGATGGTCGATATTGCTGAAGATGGGGTTAGATTTGAAGATGGACTACTTGAACTTCCTGATGCTCCTGGAATTGGATGTACCCTTAAACAGGAATATTGTTAGGTGAGAGGGTCAATGGGAACTTTCGCTCCCATATTATTTTGAAATCAGCTTGCTCACACTATCAACAAAAATAATCTCCATTACTGGTTCACTGCCCCTTGGGATTTATTTTCTTCAACCTTTGGCCCGAATAATTTAGTTCCATATTTCCACTTTCATCTTTGGAGAAGACAGCATAAATTTTTGTGAATCCCTGCAGTGTAAAGTAAACAGATTTCGTTTCCCCTAACTGCTCAGGCACAAGGTGGATTGTTTCACTTGAGTAATTAGGCCTCAAATGAAGATAGCTTCCTTTCTGTGAAACTTCAACACTGATGGATTCCCTATAGGAAGCATAAGTGCCAGAAAGTTTCGCTATAATGGACTCATTTTTAATGAAATTCAGTTCATTCGGGCTATGTCTATTCATTATAGACATTGCATATTTTCCTATATTTCCCAATGGATATGCAGAGGTGTTGCAGAAAGCTATGAAGTAGGTGCCATTCTCCGGCAGGTACCCAAAATATGAGGTGTAAATAAAAACGGAACCGCCATGGTTGATCATCTTTTTTCCGAAAAAATCCAAGTCAATGTTGAGCCCATATCCATAATATAGATTTTCAAGCTTCTCGGCCCCTTTGGATCCAACCTGTGAAATATCCATTTTTATGTTAGGATTTTCTAAATTTTTAATTACCGATGGGTTTATGATTTCTTTTCCGTGATGGTCTCCGCTATTCATCAGCATTTCAATGAATATTGACAGATCAATAACATTGCTGTAAATGCCACCATTCGTCTTGTTCTTACCGAAATTCTCTACAGGTTGTGGAGAAGTAGCTTCAATAACAGAATACCCTGTGGCAATCTCATTTTTAAAATGATCTGTGTTTCCCTGGAAGAATGTGTTTTTCATTAGAAGAGGTTAAAAAATACGATTTTCCAAAGTATGCACATATGAAATATCTGTTACTCTTTCAATCAGGCGGGAGAGGAGGCTGTAACCTTCATTGAGATAGGTAAATTTCTCGCCGGGTTCACTTATGACCCATTCACTGGCACTTCTCAGGGAATCAAGTAAGTCATCTCCTTCGTCTACTCCACGAGAGAAATTGGATTTGGTTCTACCCATCCGCCTTAATAGTGATCTCTCAGCATAACCAAGCGTAGAAATTCCAGATGTATTAGATAACAGATGGTGCAAAGTCACACTGTCAAATAATGTTCCCTTCAATTCCTTGTAATAATTAGAGACTGGAGAATTCAAATTCAGTATTCCTTCTTCGCATAATGAAAGAACTATTGTTGCGGTGAACACTTTTGATATGGAGCCAATTGCAAAACAAGTTCTCTCAGTCATGGGAAGCTTTTTAGAAAGATCTCTGAAACCGTAGCACATTGTATGTGTCTGTCCATCTGGAGAGCTCATTTTGGTTACCATGCCTGGAGCTTTGGTCTGGAAAGCACTTTTCCTGGCAAATTCATCTATGGTGTCAAATTCTTCACTTTGCAACTTCTAAACCTCTCACGTAACTTGAGCAATACCAGATTGCATTTCACTCCTCGAACTCGGTTATTCTAATAGATGAAAGAGAGAATGAAAATTTTGGTCCGAATATTCTATTCAAACAGGAAACACGCAACTGTATGATCTGTGTCTACCACTGTTTCGGTAGGTTTCGTTGTAGAACACCTCTCCATTGCGAAAGGGCATCTGTTGACAAAGCTGCATCCTTCTATCTTTCCGGGCATTTCCTGCCACTTTAATTCGTCTACATCTTCAGTTTGGTTGTAGAATTCGCCATTCCCTCGTGGAACAGAATCGAGTAAGACCTTTGTGTATGGATGTTTCGGATCATTGAGCACTTTTCGTGGGGGCCCTATTTCAACAATTTGGCCAAGGTGCATGACTGCAATCGTATCGGATAGGTAAGAGGCTATGGCAATATCATGGGACACAAATAGTATAGCTGTAGATTTGAGTTTTCTTAGGTTTGACAAAACTTCAAGAATTCCAGCCCTGATTGATACATCCAACATGGACACTGGCTCATCGGCTATTAAGAACGATGGATCTGATATTATGGCCCTGGCAATGCTCACACGCTGTCTCTCGCCACCACTCAATGATCTAGGATAAGCGTTCAAGAATTGCTGGGGAGGATCAAGTCCCACCAGCTTTAGAGTGTCATTGAGAAGCTTTTCTTTTTCAGCTCTGGAAATTCCAGGCTTATAATTATTGAGAGGAGTTGAAACAATAGCCCTGACTGTAAGTCTATCATTTAGGGATTCATAGGGGTCCTGGAAAATCATCTGAACCTTCCTCCAAAGGCCCTTTCCATGCTGTCTCCTTACAAGCTTCTTTATGTCTTCCCCATCCACGCTTATTTTGCCTGAATCCAGATCTAATAAGCCTGCTATTGCAAGACCAAGTGTTGTCTTTCCGCTACCGCTTTCGCCTACAAGGCCAACTATCTTTCCTTTCTCGAATTTTATGTTTATGTTGTCCAGCGCTTTGACCTCAAATCTTCCGCTGCTTTTACCCATCTTTTTGAACGATTTGAGCGCATTATTGACTTCTATTGTATCTGATGCCATCACGACACCTCCGACTCAACCAGATGGCAAGCAGACAATGAGCCAGACTTGGATATTTTTAGCAAAGGCTCAACTTCACTGCATTTTGGCATAGCAAATTGGCACCTAGTAGCGAATGCACACCCTTTTATTTCTTCTCTAAGGTTGACCACTTTGCCCTTAATGCTCTCGGGTTTTCTATCGAGATTCTCGAGTGATACGAGCGAGCTGATCAGCGCTTTAGTGTAAGGATGAGAGGGAGATTCGAATATTTCTTCTGTCGTTCCTATTTCAGCAATTTTCCCGCCGTACATTACTGCAACTCTGTCTGCAAGTCCCACAAGAATCGATATATCGTGTGTGATAAAAATAACAGTAAGGTCAGAATTGCCTGCTAGCTTTTTGAGTCTCGTCAGAAATTGCTTTTGAACAACAACGTCCAATGCAGTAGTCGGTTCATCCAGTATTACCATTTTGGGGTCACAACTCAAAGCCATTGCAATTGCAACCCTTTGCTTCATTCCCCCACTGAGTTCATGTGGGAACATTTCCTTGACTCTTGGGTGCAACCCTGCGAGCCTGAGGAATTTGTCCACCCTGTCGTTGATTTCGTTTGGGTCGTAGTCATGATCGATCATAACATCAGCGATCTGTTCTTTTACCCTTAAAACCGGATTAAGTGAGTTCATCGAGGATTGAAATACCATGGACACTTCTCCCCATCTGTACCTCCTAAGTTGTGGATAGGGCATTTCAAAAATATTTACATTGGATGAATCTTTAAGGCCATTGTAAAGAATCTCGCCTTCCACAAGGCGGCGCCCGCCTATCATAAGGTTCAGAAGTGTGGTGCCAAGTGTTGATTTTCCACATCCACTTTCTCCAACTATCCCGATTATTTCTCCTTTGCTGACCTCCAGATCAATGGATCTCAGGGCATGAACCTCTCCTCTGGAACTATCGTACGATACTGACAGATTTTTGATCTGAATAATTGGGAAATTATCTAGAACCATTGTTTTCACCGAACCCCATGACCTCGGAGAGGCCATTGTTGAATAAGTTACCACCTATACCAAGTAACATTATTCCAATTCCAGGTGGCATTAACCACCACCATGCTTTCACGAGAATGCCGTTTTCAGCCTGAAACCAGTACAGCATAGTTCCCCAGTTTACTGAACTGATATCCCCTAAACCGAAGAATGCCAGACCGGCTTGGGCTACAACTGCCCCTATGACGATGAATATGGAATTGACTATAATTATTGGAACAAGAAATGGAAGAATATCCCTCCCGATTATTTTTGCGTTGCTCATCCCTGAAAGTCTTGATGATTTCACAAACTGTTTCTGCCTCAATGCCAGTGTCTGTGACCTTATAACCCTGGACATTATGGGCCAGCCCAATATTGCCAATATGATAATGGTGCTCCCAAGTGTGGGTGGAAAGTAAGAAGAAAGCACTATAAGCAGAGGAAAAGCCGGTATGACTAAAAGAACATCTACAAATCTCATCAAAAGTGAGTCTGTAATTCTTCCGTAATAGCCTGCAACTACGCCCACCGCCAGGCCTATGATGGATGATAGGGCACCTACAGCGAATCCTACCATTAATGAAGTCCCAGTTCCATAAAGAAATTGGGAGAAAACGTCCTGCCCTTCATAATTCGTTCCAAGAAGGTGCAAGCTGCTCGGAGGAAGATAATCTGCAAAAGCTGGGCTGAATGGTGAATACGGAGTATATAGTCTACCAATTATTCCGATTGAGATCAATCCCAGGAGGATTAATCCACCGGCAAGGCTCTTCTTGTTGTGATAAAGGCCAGACAGAATTGGTTTAAGATTATTCGCTAAATCGTTAAAGATCGAACCTCTTTCTCTCTTAAGTGCTTCTTGAGGCGTACCAGGGAATTCCGTCATTTAAGCACCACCCTGGGATCGAGATAGGCGTAGAATAGATCCACGAAGAAATTGGCAAAAATGACTGACATGCTTATTATCAGGAAAATCCCCTGGATCAATGGATAATCTGAGTTTTCTACGGCCAGGAATAATACATAACCAATTCCCTGGTATGAAAATACAACTTCTATAAGGAAAGCACCAGCTACAATATACCCTATTTGCAGTGCTATTGATGTAGTGACAGGAAGTAGAGAATTCTTCTTTGCATACCGCTTTACAAGCCGCCAGGATTTCAACCCTTTAGCCATTGCAACAGTCATGTAATCTTCACTGAGTGTTGTAGTCATGGTATTTCTCATCAAAAGGGCAAAAACGGGGAAGATGGTTAAGGTCAGCACAATTATTGGTAGTGCTGCGTGATAGAAAAGTGAAGTGAGAAACTGGATGTTGAGACCAGCCTGGATCCCATACGAAATGTTTTGTGCCACAGGAAATATCTTTAAACTGACGGCAAAAATTGCCTGAAAAATTAGTGCCAGCCAGAAATAAGGAATTGAGAAAAGTGAGATAGCAAGGGTAGAAAGGAAGCTCTCCTGAATCATCCCGCTCTTCATTCCCATGTATGTTCCAATGCTTACTCCAATTAATATGGAAATAACTGAAGCCGTGCCCAACAGAAACAATGTCCATGGCAGATGAGTTGCGATTATAGAACTCACACTCTGCGGATAAAATTCGTAAGATATCCCCAAGTTTCCATGCAAGAGTGAAACCCAGTAATAACCGAATTGTTGCCAGATTGTTCCAGTAAGATGAAACTGGCTTTCAACAAGTGCAAGTTCCTTTTGGTTTAGATAACCATATTTTGAAATTAAGGTGGTTACCGCAGGGTTACCCGGAGCCATTCGTGGAAGAAGAAAATTGAAAATCATGGCTATAAGTAAAATAATAAGGCTGTGACCCAGCCTTTTTAGTATATATTGTCGGGAAATCATTCATTCTCACATTTGCTATTTAGTCTGAACGATTTACTCCTTCTTCCTGTTCCTGCCTCTCATCATTAAGCCGGCCGCGGCTGCCACTATGAGTACTGCAGCAACTCCTCCTCCAATGTAGTAGTAATTCAGGTTGCCGCTACCTCCAGAGCCTGAGGATGCCGTTCCATTAACTGGAGATACATAGAGCGAATCCAATGGGCTACTCATTTGTACTCCTGGATAAATTCCAGTTATCTGATCCGATCTGTATGCGAAGAATAGATCTGAACCAACAACAGGTATTACAGGCAGCTGTGATGATATAATTCCCTGTATCTGTTGCAGAGTAGCGTTGAGCTGAGCAGGGTTGTTCACCATTGTAGACGACTCGTTGAACAGATGGTCGAGAGTTGGGTTGCTGTAGTACTCAAGATTCCATGAGCCATTGGTGTCTGTAAGAGCCCATAGGTCGTACCAGGGGTTACCCAACAAAGGTCCAAAGTTAAAGAAGCTCATATACGGATATGTGAAGTTGGGGTTAGACGAAAACAGGTCATTAGCCCAGGTTCCTGTCGGTATGATGCTCAAAGTTGTTGAGAAGCTATCGGCAGTCAGAGCGCTTTGAATTAGGGACATTGCAGTATCCCAGTCACTCTGTGGAATATCGATCATCTGAATTGATACAGTAGTTCCATTTGGATATTGCCATAGACCGGTTGTGCTGTTGATTGAAAGCCCTGCCAATTTGAAGTACTTGTTAGCTTGAGTCACATTGTAATTGTAAGCAGGCGTACTCTTGTTGTAATATGCGGACATTGTCCATGGTAGACCGCCTGAGTTAGCTGGTCCAGCTAAGCCGGCTTCTGCTTTATTTGCTATCTGTGTATTGTTGATCAAGTAGGCAAGACCGATTCTGAAATTTGTATTGTTGTAAGGTGCAACTTTGTCGTCGAACCACAGGTTCAGGTTGAATGTCTCTTTGAAAACATAAGTGGAAATTCCCGTCAGATTCTGGAGAGTGGGATAGACACTGTTTGAATCAACATAGGTAGCCTGGATAGCACCAGTCTGAAGAGAATCTATCTGTGATGAGGTAGAACTGAATTGTTCCCACACTTCTTTCTGGAATTTTGGTTTTCCTTTGAAATAATGGTCGTTTGCAGCAAAGGTTATGTAGTTTCCAGAAACACTCTGAAGGTACATTGGGCCCATTGTTAATTCATGCCCTATGTTAAGGTTGAAGTAACTTCCTACCTGTGAGATGTTGCTGACATAGTTGTGCCATGCGTATGGGATAATAGTCTGTCCAGCGATGTAAAAGAACGCCATCACGCTTGGTGCAGTTAGATTGAATACCACGGTATATTGGTTAGGTGCATAGAAACTGCTGATCATGCCATCTACTTGGTTCACATCAATCGACGAATTTGCTTTTAGTGCCTGGAATGTATATATAACATCCTGAGAAGTGAACTGTCCTGCAGTGCTTGTTCCATTTACCCAGGTTGCGTTGTGAACCAGATTGAAGGTCAATTGGCTTCCGCCATTTGAGACAGACCAGCTGCTCGCCGTCCATGGGATGTAACTACCATTGTTGAACTCCATTGCCATGGAATCGGCATACATTACTCCAGCCACATCACTGCTGAGCCCAGTATCTGATAATGGGTTCAGATTGCTAACAGTCTCTCCGCCGAGTAGGGTGCCCACAGTAAATGTTCCATTATTGCTGGAAGACACTGCGGGAGAAAAGTACGCCCTGTCAACTGAGGTAGGTATTGGTACTGCTAATGCTCCTAAGATCATTAATGCAGTAACAGCCAAAGCTACGATTATGACTCGTTTCATCTCAGTGACATGTTGAAGCTTGTCTAAAAACCTATCGCAAAAAGTATCTTGAAAATTACATTAAAAAGACTATTTTTCACATTTGGCATTAACTTTTTTATTAAAATATTTTTAATAACTTCACTTATTAAACCTCTGATCAGGTTATTATTTTAGTTGGCGGATGGGAATAGCTTAAACAAAGAAATTTGACCTATTTGGGTAAATACACCCTAATATTATTTTACCGATCTAATTCAACAAGTTATCAACACAATGGCTTCGTACTTTGTATTCAGGCCAGTCTGCAATAAGCTGCTATGAGATTTAATTCAACTATCCTGTTCAAAGAAAGCCGAGAGATTTGTAGATTGCACCCAACAGATTTTCTTTCTTGGAGGAATAAGCAGCGATATACCCTATATCAGGATCAATGATTCCAGTATCTTTTGATATGCTAGTTGAAATAAACACACATTTCCTGTCTTTGCATACTTCACTTATGGTGGTGTGCCTGTCTTTAAGATGCTCATTTCTTCCTACAAGAATTATCTGGTCGGTTCTGGATTTGGCAAGATTTTCGATGTTTTCTGTGGTGAATTTAAGCTTCAGTTCTTTCAGCCTCTCAGCGACTAGATGGAACGGACTTGCTGCCTCAGAAACCTGGCTCTCTGGATGAACATCAAGGAAAACTATCTTGAATTCCTTTTCAGGATCTAAGTGAACTTTTCTGATTTCCCTGTTAGAAAGAAGCGAATAGCTATTCAGAACTTCAACGGGAGGCACATATTTGAGAATATTCTCAGGTACTATGCCAACAAGGCGTTTTGCTTTGGAGTTCAGGGCGAATGGATCGATATTCTTGACGTAATCAGCCATCTCAATTGCTGAATGCAGATCAGCACATTCCACCAGGTCTGTTTCGCTCCCTACTGACTGCTGAACAATTTCCTTAAGAGTATAATTATTGGCAACTGCTTTCATGTCAACAGAATCAGTTATTATGGCCCCATGGTATCCCATCTGCTTCCTGAGCAGAAGCTGAATATGAGGAGACATTGAAGCGGGGTGCACTGGGTCCAGTGCTTCATAGAGAACATGTGAAAGCATTATTGTACTCACACCTGCCTCTATGGCTTTAACAAATGGATAGGCATCATTTAGCAGTGCATCTTTTCCCCTTGTGTCTTTAGGCAGCATGAGATGGGAATCTTCTAGCACACCACCATGGCCTGGAAAATGCTTAGCAGTAGCTGCGACACCTCCTTCTTGAAGTCCCCTGATATATTCAACTCCGTGCGTAGCCACCATTTCTAACTCTTCTGAAAAGCTTCTTTCAAGGATGACTTGGTTGTATCCATTCAGTATATCAAGGACTGGGGCGAGGTTCCATCGAATCCCAAGCTGTCCTAGCTGTTGAGCTGTTATTTTGCCTATAAGATTTGTAAGTCTGTGATTATTTACCGACCCAAGGAAGAAATTACTTGGGTTGTAGTCAATCCAGGGAATTCTGACAACATTTCCTCCTTCCTGATCAACGGCAATAACTGGAGGGTCCACACCTTCATCTTTGTAAATCTGGTTAACCTGCCTTACAAGAGACTTAAGGTCACTTTCATCTGTAAAATCTGAACGGAAAAAGACAACTGAGAAGGGAAGAATTCTTTTCAACTCTTTGAGGGAAGTTTCTCTGTCAGGATATCCTCTGATACCAGATTGTATGAACATTCCAGGACGCATTAAAGTTGTAAACACATTGATGTATTAAAAAGAGTGACGTTGAAATAACACTTAGTGAAACCTTTAATTTATTGCAATTCTAAAGGTAATGTGAAGATAATAGGTATCAGTGTGGCAGATATCAGGGTGGAGCCTAAATTTGAATGTGAAAGAGATTCACAGCTGATATATGGCGAAGAAGTCAGAGTGATTTCTGACCATGGAGAATATTCATACATAGAAGGAAGAGACGGACTCAAAGGTTACGTGAAAAAGAAACTGATTGTCGAAGCCCCTGAAAGAAAATACAAGCTGAAATCATACTATGATGCAAAGATTGCCAAATTCCCTTTTGGATCATACCTGAGTGAGGATGATATCTTGAAATATCGCATTCCGGAAGAACTCCTGACTCCTGTTGAAGACTACAATTTTGATGTTGTAAAGATGTCCTATTCATTCCTTGGCATACCTTATCTCTGGGGAGGGACATCTGACTTCGGATATGATTGTTCCGGATATGTTCAGAGGCTTTACAGGTTCAGAGGTAAAGAATTACCGAGAAACGCTGACCAGCAGAGAGATTTTACAGAAACAGTGCCAGATTTCCAGTCAGCTAAACCTGGTGATCTTGTGTTTTTCGAAGGTCATGTAGCCCTATATCTGGGGAATGGAGACATAATTCATGCTAACGGGCACTCAGCATCTATCTCTATTGACAACCTGTTCGATGAATCGGATTATGCCAGAACACTGATGTCTATATTTGAGAAAATAGGGAGAGTCGAGAAAAGCCTCTAGATATTTGATTTAAAACATCTTTAGTGATCCTATATTTACACTGGCTGGAAGCCAATATTTTTATGGCTCCTTAGTTTAAATGTGAACTAATGAACCTCAGAACAAGGAAATTAACCCTCGCAATAGTTCTGACAATTGCTGCTCTAATGATTTTCGTCCCACTTCTGCAGACGTTGTCATTTTTAAGCCCGAGCGATAATACTTTTTCAAGATCCTACGGCTCTGCAACCTCTAATAGTAGTGCAAACTCATCCCCATACTATTACTCAGGGTATAGTTACAGTGAATCAGCTGCTGTGGCATATGGTAATCTCATTGATACAAAGTACTTCCATACTTCATACTACCCTGCAGGCATAAACGAAAACCAGTCTCAGAAAAACCTTGATCATTTTGGGTCCGAAGACTGTGCGCACTTTGTCAGTGAAGCCTTGATAGCCGGTGGCTTGACAATTTTGGCAAACAATCCTCCTGGTGACAACCTACAGGGATATGATAATGGACAATTTGTAGGTAGTTACGGTATCGTAGGTGCTTACAGGCTTGCAAATTATCTTGCTGGGTATGACTTACCTATTTTTCCAGACAATGCTACAGCTAAACACGTGCTTGGGTATTATCCGTTTCCAGGATCATATACTGGATCACCACACGCATCCATATATTATGTAATGAACCAGAACCTACTGCCTTCGTACATGCTTTCTCCAGGTGATGTTATCATTGATGGGGGTGCTGGAAGCGGTCATGCCATGTTGTATGTTGGAAACAATGTCGTGATTCAGACGGACCCCGCAGCAAAACTTTCCTATTACCCTGGAATTAATTTTAATATCAGCTTCGCACCCTATGGACAGTTGAATGGCCAGAATGTGACATCCCTTTACAT
>JBJKQJ010000198.1:0-4534 GCA_046705445.1 Thermoplasmataceae archaeon | reverse complement strand
ATAATTTTGCGACAATAGTCGAAGCAGTCCATGAATGCCGAGAAATACTTTATACACTTCGCAAGAGCCTGACATATGAGATCAGCATAAAACTGGCCCTTGTAATGGTTCTTTCTGTTCCTCTGTTTCTGTTCATTGCCTTTCCATTCTCTCCAATTCAGATAATAGTGATGGAGCTCATGATGGATGTGGGAGCCATGGGAGGATTCCTGTATGAAAGGGAGGAACAGGGACTCATGCAATTGTCACCGGGCAGGAAATCCGGGAATTTCATAGGTCGGGATATGATGCTTTTCATGGTTGTTTCTGCATTTGCCATTGCATTGGCAGTAGTAGGTGTGTATCTTTACCTATATTACACCACAGGATTTTTGGTACGTGCTCAGACTGCAGCATTTTCTGTATGGATGTTGTCACAAATCTTTCTCGCGCACAATCTTCGCACTGAGAAGGAGCCAATTTTTATCAAGGGCATATTGTCAAACAAGGTTCTAGTAATATGGGCCATAATGACTGCCGCTGGTCTTTTCGTCATTACTGTGTTTCCGGATCTACAGGTTCTGCTGCATACCATTTATCTCACAAACCTGGATTGGGTTATCATAATTCTTGCATCTATAGCATCAACTTTCTGGATGGAAGTCCTAAAGATCATCCGGTATATTTCTGGGAAAAATTCTTCCCGGAACCCATAGGGTTCAGTGGATATTCTTCAATAGCTTCTCATTCTTTTGCAGGATACTCAAAACCTCAACACTTTCGACCTGGGCAAAATTTTCATAGAATGCCCCAACAGCATCCATATAGTTAACTGGTTCAAAACATACCACATCATCTACAATTTTACCAAGTTCTTCCAGGACCGATACCTGCCCAACAGGGACAGCCACAACTATCTTCTTCTGCCCTATTTTTCTAAAGTATTCAGCAGCCGCCCGTATTGTTGAACCTGTGGCTATGCCATCGTCAACAATTATGGCTGTTGCTATGTTGTTTATCAGAATTTTACGGTGAGGCCTCAGGAACTGCTGGAGCTTAAACACCTCGTTCCTCTTTGTGTCAATTTTCCACATCAAGTCGCTATCTGGTATTTGAAGGTGTGATAGTATATCCCGATTGAGATAAAGAACAGGGTCGTCTCCCTCAGTTATGGCACCCAGAGCGAGTTCTTCCTGATAGGGCGCCCCTATTTTCTTGACTATGAATGCTTCAAGAGGTGCTTGAAGTGTAAACGCTATTTCGAAGGCAACAGGAACCCCTCCCCTTGTAAGGCCATAAACAATTACTTCCTGCCCTCTGTATTTCAGCAATAACTTGGAAAGTTTTTGGCCAGCATCCTTTCTGTCTTTGAACATATGCAAATAATATTACTCAGTTCGATTATAAGTAGAAAATGGTTAACCTTTCAGGAAATTTATAACGCAGTAAAAAGTGACTCGGAATCATTAAAGAACAGGGATGTAAAATAAAGTGGGCCCGACCGGATTTGAACCGGTGACCACCGCCTTGTAAGGGCGGTATCATAACCACTAGACTACGAGCCCCATAGGTCTGCAGTTGTCTGTATTCCCATGGGATATATTATTTTCACGCATCTGCGGGCATTTATTCCAGCGATCTTATCTCATCTACGAAAGACGATCTCAGCAAAATGGATGCTTTGCTGACAGTTCCTGGAATTTTCACAACTTTCACATTTGAGATTGTTGCTATATGGTTTTCCACATCTTCTGTTGTAAGGTCTGATAAAACCAGCAAATCCATGTTTCTAAAGGCTATCTTACCAGGGAATTCTTTGAGGTCGTTCTTTTCAAGTGTTAGAGATTTGATATTCTCAACGTACTTCACCTGACTTTTAGTTGCGCCTTCAATGAAATTCTTTGAAAGGTGTTTTGCCCCATCAATCCCTGAAAGAAAGGTCCTGTAAGCCTCATTGGTGATTTCCCCAAGAGTCTGACCCGTATCTCTGGTAAGTTTCAGCACCTTTGTGTATATATCTTTCCTGACTCCTTTCACAGAGATATTCTGTTTTTCGCCCTCATTTTCGGTTTCCATTTTTTCCTCTTCTGCCTCTGTCATAATTATACATGGTATTTCCCTATATTAAGATTTCCAGATTTCCTGATATCTTCACAGTGAAAATGGTGGACCTCATTTGTTAGGGATAGGTTAAATACACCAGTTAAAAATTAGGGTGGTTCTCAAAAAAAACTTATACAGTAGTACTATTCAACCTTCATGGACGATGAGCCAGTAGATCAGGGAAAAAGAAATTTCCTGAAGGCAATGATCGTGGTTTCTGCCGGAGCTGCTGTGGTTGGTGTCCTTAAAGGTGTGGTTCAAAACGTTATTTCTCCAGCTGCAGGACTTACCTCTTTTCCGACTCTTACACTGGTAGACGATGTGACAGGACAACCCATTCACACCTCAGATATTAAGGTAAACAGCACAAAGGCGTATATTTTCTATTATCCGCTTGATAATGACCCGAATTTTCTGATTAGAATCGGAGACACCAACAGCAACGATGTAAGAGTAACTCCAAGCAATGTTGGAATACCTGCAACTGGTGGAACATTCATCTCCCCCGGTGGAGTGGGACCTTATGGCTCTATTGTTTCATTCAGCGCAATTTGCCAGCACCTTGGGTGCGTGCCTCCAATTATTCATTATTATTCAGGTGGGACTTCAATTCCGGGGCATCCCGATCTCGCAAGCCCAACCGGTTATATTCACTGCAACTGCCATGGTAGCACTTACGATCCGGCCAAAGGGGCGGGAGTCATAACTGGGCCAACAGCCAAACCTTTGCCCAATGTGGTTCTTGACTATGACCCGACAACGGACACTTACAGTGTTAAGAGTATGCTTGGCCCTACAATATACGGGAAACCGAGTGATCTCACCGGTGGAACGCCATTCCCAAGTGGAACTAAAACTACAGCGGTGACCACTGTGGATGTAGCAGGAGCCTAATGGTGATTTAGATGGATAAAAGCAAATACAGTTTGATTAAAGTCCCAAAGCCAAGTGAGGTGTTTGGGGAAGATCCGCTGCATATAGAGGAACTCCCTCTCAAGAAAGTCCCCGACTACATGAGAAAGAGAGGAGGTATCTGGTATTGGACAGGAGCTCTCATCAGTATGGCATTTGTGTACCAGATTATCACCGGCCTTCTTCTTTTATTGTATTATAATCCCAGTGAAGCCTATGCTTCAACTGAAGCCATAATCGCTTCTGTACCTTTCGGCTCATTTATGCTTACAACCCACTTATATGGTGCCTATGCAATGATATTCCTGATTTACGTTCATATGTACAGGAATTACTTCTTTGGCTCGTACAAGAAACCAAGGGAACTCCAGTGGGTTATAGGTGTACTCTTGCTGGCAGTCACTGTTGGCGTTGGATTCTTTGGTTACTCCATGACTGGAGATGTACTTTCAGTTGATGCAACTGATGTGGGAAGAGGTATTGCGCAAGCTACCCCCTTCCTTGGAAACGCACTTGAAGCCATCTTCTTTGGCAATGGGACCTCCACAAGCTTATTCATCCACATGCTTGCCTGGCACGTTATCCTAGTATTAATGATCGGTCTTCTGTTCGGAGCACATTTCTGGCTTGCTGAAGCCAATGGGATAATGCCATCCCACAAAGACGTGAATCACAAGGCGCCCGCGGTTGACACCGAGGAAGAAAAGCACAAAAAGTGGTACCCTTACAACTTTGGATTTATGACGCAACTGGCTATGTACAGTTTCGGACTGCTGATGTTGGTCCCTTCAGTTATAGCTTTACTCCCAAATGTTCCAGCTCTGTTTTCCCCATTCCCGCAGGTTTCACCAAGCAGCCCTCTGGCAGCTTATGTTCCTGCATATCCTCCATGGTTCCTTCTTTTCATCTATAAAGCTGTAGACTTTGAGATCTTTTCAGCGGCCGGTCCGCTCTCTGCGTTAGCTGCTACTGCTGTTTTCGGTATAGTTCCACTGGTTTATTTCCTGCTGCTACCGTTCATAGACACAAACGATGACCTCCATCCACTTTCCAGGCCGCTTGTTACATCGTTTGGAATTCTCGGAATTATATACATGATTATTCTTTCCGCATGGGGAGCATTGACCCCAGGGGTTCAGATACCAACTTCGGAGGTTCTTGCAGTTCTTCTTCCACCCTTCATTATAGTTGTGGCTGGAGTCACTTTCCTTTCAAGACTTTACAAGAAAGGCAAATTCAAGGTGACTCCTGGCAAAATTACAACTTCTTTCCTGATATTCCTTTTCCTCATGATGTTTGCAGCCTATTCATTTGGCCAGAATTTCACAATGACCCTGGTCAACACAAACGGGCTTAACCTAGTCTCGTCCCTCTTCACAGGAGGAGTAATGATTTTCGGTGCAGTAGGAACGATGAAGTCTGCAAACCTTTCAACTGAGTATGAAAAGAAAAAGGAAAGCGAAAACACCTATCACTTGAACAAGAATGTTGCAATGGTGCTTTCTGCATTAATGGCCGTCGGAGCAATAATAATTACTTA
>JBJKQJ010000197.1:0-3752 GCA_046705445.1 Thermoplasmataceae archaeon | reverse complement strand
TCTGAAGCTTCCGGAGAGAGGCTGGTAAGATACGAGGGCAATGATGAGGAACTGCTTGAAAAAGCTGTGGATGCTGTCAAACGCCTGTCTGCGGGTCACACCTTCATTATCTTCCTCAGAAATGCTTTCCCCATTGCGATTCTTAATCAGATTAAGAACTGCCAGGAAGTTGGCAGAATATTTGCAGCAACAGCCAATCCCCTTTCAGTTGTAATTGCCAAAACAGAGAGAGGAAATGGGATCGCTGGCGTTATAGACGGATATTCCCCGGTAGGAGTAGAGGAAGAAGAACACAAAAATAAGAGAAGAAAATTCCTCAGGGACATAGGCTATAAAAGCTGAGGACCCGTAGTGTAAAGGATTATCACCTAGGCCTCCGGAGCCTATGATCCGGGTTCGAATCCCGGCGGGTCCGCTTCTAATGTCATTCCATGGTCACTTTTGATAGCTTATCCAGCAAATCCAAATTTATTCTGAAATGGTCACGCTCATCCTGGAAAATTTGGGAGAGTCTTTTCAGGTTTTTTGGGTCTATTCTTGTACGTAGCACTTCAATGGAGAATTGCGCCATAGATCCCATGAGTAATTCTTCAACAAGTCCAACACATTCATCCAGGCTCCCCTTAAACTGGGCTGCATTCTTGATACACATGTCATACCTGTCTCCTATTTTTTCTGAGATGAGACCGGCAAAGGATAATGCAGGTTCAGAATCCAGATTTTGCTCAAGATGGCCTATTTCAATCATGCAATCCCTGTAAGTATCTGCGTGTCTCATAGACTCCTTTGCTTCTTCTATGATAAGTTTTCTAATCTTTTTGTCAGGCATTATATCAGACAACTCCGAATAATATAGTCCAATTGAACTCTCCAGGGTCATAGCGTTGTAAAGAACGGGATAAAGGGAGAGAAATTCTTCATTGTACAGTTGCCTGGTTGCATTGACAACTTCCGGAGGTCTCTTTTTCTGGTTGGAAAGATATAGACCAATTGCAAATATGACCAACATCCAGGAAGCCCAGAATATGTTTATGGCAATTGAAAGGGCATAGTCGACTCCAGAACCACGTATGATCCTGTAAAGTCCAGATAAAATGGATATTCCAAGTAAAGCAAGAGTTAGGTAAATTGGCCACACGAGTCTCCGTGGAGCCTTTTCACCTATTCCCTTAGGTGTCACTTTAAATGGCCTTTCCTTACCGGAAAGAGCAGAGAATAATGAAAGCGAAGTGGGAAAAGCGTCCATTGCCTGTATTCCCTGATGAAGCAAGAATTCCTTGAATTTATAGCCATATTTCCTCAGAGAGATAAGGTATGAAACTAATGGCGGAACAAATAAAAGCATGTACAGAATAAAAAACGTAGTTGCGTGATAAATAAAGAAAGGAATCCCGAATACAAGATAAAGAACGGGAGCGGAGATTTCCACCAGAGCAAGTAGGCCAGTTTTGAGCCAGTAAAAACCACCACTTACGAAATCCCAAAATTGAGACAGTTTCAATCTGGAGGAAAGTAATTTTGGCAGTAATTGAAAGGCTCCAAGTGACCATCTGCCCTGCTGAGTCCAGTAACCAAGATACGTATTCGGAGCCTGTCCTTCCCATATTGCTGGAAAATCCACATACCTGCCCTTGTAACCTTTTTCCTGGAGAAGCACGGATGTGAAAATATCCTCTGTAACAGATTTCTCATAAAATCCCCCCACCTCCATAAGAGGCTTGATTTTCATCAAGACCCCTGAACCCAGAACAAAAGGAGTCCTCCTGATATTTCTTCCTTTCATTATAACGCGAAGAAATGGCACCTGTTGCAACCACGCAGCAAGACCCAAATATGTTTCTGGCCTTGAATAATACTGCGGGAACTGTATATATGCCAGATTATCTTCGGTAAAGAAAGTCATTACCTTGTCTAAAGAGCCTGGAATAGGCCTCTGGTCCGCATCAAGGACGAAGACATAATCGTATTTGTCTTTCCATACCTTCAGCCAGTCATTTATGGCGCCTGCTTTGAAACCGCGTCTGTTATTTCTTCGGACAAGATTGAATCCTGTTTTCTCAGATATTATCTTTAGATCCTGAATCTTGCCTAAATCTGTTGAATCGTCAAGAATAAACACGTTTTCGAAACCCCACACACTGTAGCCTGCTGTAACTGCGTTTTCCGCAACCATGTGAACATCCTCATTGAAAACTGGTATTAACGCGGCTATTCTGTATTTGGTCATGTCAGCGGGCTTGCGTTTGTAGAATATTTCCATGCGTTCCAGGTAGACTTTGCTTCTTCGGTTTAAATCAATATAGGTGATAGTCAGTAATGCAGACACAGTTGTGTCTAAGATCAAAAAATAAGAGAGTATCAGCTGAAATCCAATAATAGAAACTTGCAATGCTATCAGCATTGGTATTACCACAGTTATGCCCACGAATATTGCCCAATTCCGGATAGAATTTCTATTCAGGTACACTCCTCCATACTTAAGTGGCCCCTATTTGAAAAACACCCATTGCATATTTACCTTGGGATAAAGCTCAATCAGTGAGGATGTCGAATCGTACCATAATTGTATTATCTCAAAATTTGAAATTGGGATATTATGGTAGCTCACGCAGCTCTTGCTGTCATTGCAGCATTGGTCATTACCGGTGGTGCAGGTGCGGCAGCAGTAGCAAACGGAATGCTTCACACGGGTGGTGTGGATACGTTCAACCTGGGCACTCTGAATGCAGGAGACGCGGGTAACGTTACCATTTCATCCAGTGTAGACCTGAATAGCTCTGGTGTCTACCACTTCAATATGGAAAGGGAAGACCACATAGGAAACACTTTCTCCACCTTTTCTGTATCTGTAGCGGTAAATGGCACGACATATAACCTCAGCAACGGAGAAGGAAATGACTCAGGTGTCAACCTTTCTGCAGGGAACCACACATTCACCATATCACTGCATTATGTGGTAAGGAACCATGTCATTTCGAACAATGAGACGAATGTACCCTTCCTCTTCCTGCACAAGTCAGATGGTTTCGGCGACAATAACCAGACCAACGAACTCAACGACACCGAGGTTAACGACTCTGCAGTTGTAGTCCACTCGGCAGACTCAAACATGAGCCATGAAAATGGCCCCATGAAGTTTGCACTTGCCTACATTACATTCAGTGTGAATGGAAACGTTGGGCAACAGGGTGAAAACCACAACGGCACAGATGACCAGATTGCTAGGGCTTTTGCCTGAAAAGGCACAATAAATAATTTAAAAAACCAAAATAAATTATTTTTCTTTTAATTATCATTCAATAATGGTTAAATTAGTACCAATTTCCCAAAAAGATTTTGAAAATGATTTAAAGGTCTGGATCCAGGACTATGCTGAGGAAAAGGTCAAGGCAGGAGTTTGGCCGCAAGAAGGCTCCCTGGAAAGATCCGAAAATGAATTTCAAAAGCTTCTTCCAAATGGAAAGGACTCACTAAATCAGCACATATTTAGTATAGTAGATGAGAAGGGTTCCAGATTAGGGAGCATTTGGTTTGGAGTTTACAAGGAAACTGAACCTTTTGGTGCCTTTATCTGGGATATCAGGTTGTCAGAGAACGTGAGGGGCAAAGGGTATGGCAAAGAAGCGCTGAAGGCTCTGGATGAGATGCTCAAGGAAATGGGAATTGGGAAAGTGACTTTACACGTATTTGCGCATAACGAGGTAGCGGTCAATCTCTACAAGAAGATGGGATACATAACAACAGATTTGATG
>JBJKQJ010000196.1:0-2611 GCA_046705445.1 Thermoplasmataceae archaeon | reverse complement strand
ATAAAATCCCTTACGGTACATCCAACGGGAAACTTTTCAGAAGCCTTGCTTGGGGGAAGGGAAAAGAAACTGTCAATGAGCGATCCAGCCATGATGTCCTCAACACTGAGGGTAATGAATGAAATTTACACAGGAAGCGTATTCAGCGTGACCTACGAAGCCACTCATCACGGGCCTCTACTTGACATACCGAACTTCTTCATTGAAATCGGCACAACAAGGGAGCAGTGGGAGGACAGGAATGCCCTTGAAACTGTAGCTGGGGCTCTCTTTTCACAACACAGCAACGGGGGAGAGACATTTGTGGGGGCAGGCGGAGGGCACTATATGCCCAAGATTACAAAATATTCCCTTGAAAACTCGGTCGACATGGGGCATATGATCTCAAAGCATGCACTGGAGCACATAAACGAGGAACTTATAGCGCAGAGTGTTGAAAAGACGCCCGGCTGCAGAGGGTTTATCCTGGACAGGAAAGGGGTAAAGTCTAACGCCAGGCAACAGATCAAGGATTTTGCAGACGTTTTTGGCCTTGAAGTCGTAATGGTTTAATTTCATCATCTAAGTGGAAAAAATCTAAATATAAATATATTTGTATACTTAGATTTAAATCTCTCCCCACTCCCAAAAATAGCTATTCGCCGCGAACGAACTCATGTTCTATTTCATCAAATATATTTAAATACTGCCCAGTGATATATTCAATTAAGTCAAGCAATTCGCTTGAGTGAACAGCAATGGAAGAGATGGACGAAGAAGAACCTCCCGGCAAGACACCTTTTTTTAGAGCTGCCAACCTGGAAAGAGCCCTCCATCTGAGAAGACTTTATATCAAGTTTGAGGGCGCAGGATTAACTGGAACGCAAAAAGACCGTATTTCCAAGCTTCATGTGATGAAAGCTAAGGAGAAGGGTTTTGATACGGTTTCCCTGGCCACATGTGGCAATTATGGGGCATCATTATCGTATTTCGCAAGCATGTATGGGCTGAAATCTGTGGTTGCAGTCCCGGGATATTATGCTGGAGAACGGAATGAAGAGATAAGGGCCAACGGAGCCCGCATTCTGGAAATCGACGGGAAATACGAGGACCTGGTTGAGCACATGCGTGACCTTTCAAGTGATCAAAGCTGGTATGATTCCAGCCCAGGTTCTAAGAACTCGGAACTTGATATTGAGGGTTATGAAAATATTGCGTACGAGATAGTAGCACAGCTTGGGCGTGCACCATCATACGTATCCGTGCCACTTGGAAACGGGACAACTCTTGCAGGCATATATTCCGGTTTTGAAAAGCTGCAACGCAAAGGGAATATCAGGAAGATTCCGCGGTTTATCGGTTCAAGTACTCCAAACGGGAACCCAATAGTGGCAACCTGGCAGAAGAAGCGCAGGAAACTTGTGGAACTTGAGCCCAATGAGATAAGGGAAACCAAGGCTTCCGAACCGCTGGTCGCATACCGTTCCTACGATGGCCAGAAAGCCCTGAACGCACTTTACAGGAGCAACGGCCTGGCTGCATATGTGACAGATGAGGATATGTACAGGTATTCCAGAATCATAGAACAGTCAGAGATGCTCTCAGTTCTACCTGCATCTGCTTCATCGCTTGCCGCAGTAGACAGGCTTATCAACCGGGGATCCGAACCTGGCGATGTGGTGGTTGTCCTTACAGGGAGGGCTAAAGTATGGACAACGCAGTAGTCCTGGCAGAGGGAGTTTTCGGCTCCACCTATGGAAAGACCGCAAACGGGCTGGTAAGGTTCACCACAAGGTTCCGTGTTATTGCAGTCATAGATTCCACCAAGGCCGGCCTGGATGCAGGCCAGGTCCTGACCGGTACCCACAAGGGCATACCAATCATTTCCTCGGTTGAGGAGTCCATAGATCTGGGAGCAAAAGTCCTAGTTGTAGGTGTGGCAACAGATGGTGGATACATACCTGAAGAGTACAGGAAGTTTATACGGACTGCCATTGAAAATGGGCTCGACGTGGTCAGCGGCCTGCACGAGTTCATAAGTGACGATGCAGAATTCAGTAGCCTGGCTTCACGAACCAGTTCAAGATTAACAGACGTAAGGAAGATGTTCAGGGATATCCAGCCACCATATACGGGGGAAATAAGGGAAGTGAAGTCCTACAAGGTGGCTGTTCTGGGAACGGACAGTGCCATTGGAAAAAGGACAACTGCAGTCATAATGACAAACTCACTCTCAGAAAGGGGATTCCCGGCTGTAATGATTGGAACAGGGCAGACTGCGTGGATGCAGGGATTCAAGCATACCGTTGTCGTGGACTCCATGATAAACGACTTCATCCCCGGTGGCCTTGAGAAGGTCACTGTGGAGGCATGGAGAGAGGAAAAGCCTGAGGTGATGATGATCGAAGGGCAGGGTTCAGTTCTGCACCCTGCATATCCCGGCAGTTTCGAAATCATAGGTGCCTGTAAACCGGATGCCATAATACTCCAGCATGCTCCCAGAAGAACATATTTCGACGGATTCCCGGATACAAGAATTCCCGAACTTGAAAGGTACATACAGATTCTGGAACTTCTGTCTGGGAGGAAGGTAATTGCAATTTCAATCAACAGGGAAAACATGACAGACAAT
>JBJKQJ010000195.1:0-4714 GCA_046705445.1 Thermoplasmataceae archaeon | reverse complement strand
CATAGCAATCTCGTTGGTATGAAAGACAGCGGAAATGATTTTGAAATATTCAGGGAATTTCTCAAAATAAAGGGACTGAAAGTATACCAGGGAAAAGATTCAATGCTCAGCGAATCCATTTCTGCTGGTGCTTTTGGAGGGGTGTGCTCTACAGCCAATTTTGCCCTTAATACTATGATCATCGCAAAGGGAAAGCCTTCAGCCGAAGAGGCTTCCTCAATGACCAAGGAGTTGGTCAGAACGGTTTCTTCTTATGAAGTGCCGGCCATACACAACTATCTTTTCAGGAGACTAATCCTTGGAGAAGAAAGGCCAAGAAATTATGTTAATGAGCCTTTCGTTGACCTTGACCCCATGCCTGAACTGGACCGTTTCGAAAAATATTCAATCCTGCCGGAGAATTGACTGGCAACTGATATATTTCAGATGTGTATCACAGAACAATGAAAGTCACTGTTGATGGGGAAGTCAAGAATCTATTCGCAGTCTGGTATGAAGATGACACCGTGAAACTCATTGACCAGAGAAAACTACCCGATAAAATAGAAATTTTTGATGCAAAGAACTCAGATGACATTGCCTTTGCAATAAAGGACATGGTTGTACGTGGTGCACCAGCAATTGGAGTTTCTGCGGCATTCGGACTGGCCATGGCAAAAATTAAGGGGGAAGATATGGGGCCAGTTGTTGATAAGATAAGCAAAACAAGACCTACAGCCTTCGACCTTTTCAAAGCCATTGCATTTATGAAAGCCAACAATTTTGATCTTGGTGCGGCCAGAAGGTATTCAAATGAGATCAGTGGTAGATGCAAGAAGATCGGGGAATACGGCAATGAATTCATTAGGGATAATACAAGAATACTTACACACTGCAATGCTGGTGCACTTGCCGTAGTCGACTGGGGTACAGCCCTTGCACCTATGAGATTTGCCAAGAACCAGGGAAAGAATATTTTTGTTTATGTGGATGAGACCAGGCCCAGGCTTCAGGGAGCAAAACTGACAGCATGGGAACTTGGACAGGAGGGCATTGAACACGCAATAATTGCAGACAATGCAGCTGGCCATTATATGAGAAGGAAAGAAGTTGACCTGGCTATAGTGGGGGCTGACAGAATAACAGCTAATGGAGATTTTGCAAACAAAATCGGCACTTATGAAAAGGCAGTTGTTGCAAAAGAAAATGGCATTCCATTCTACGTGGCTGCACCGGGAAGCACCTTCGATTTTTCCATTTCAACCGGGGATGACATACCCATAGAGGAACGCTCGGAAGAAGAAGTGCTTGTGGTGAATGAAAAGAGGCTGGGGCCGGAAAATAGCCATGCCAAGAATCCCGCCTTTGATGTTACGCCTGCCAGATACGTGACTGCATTCATTACTGAATATGGAGTTTTCAGACCTGAAGACCTCGGGAAACTTAGAAGCAAGATGGAAAAGGATTTGTTCATGAAAACACCACAGTGATAATGAGGCTGCGTGCGAACAATTAAGGCAAAACTTGCCATAACTTCAAATATTGGACTGACTGGAGAGAAAGGAATTGACTGATAAGATGGATGTGACCCCATGGGAAGTTTCCGGAGAATTGCAGGATACAGACTATGGGAGAATAGCCAGCGAGTTTGGTGCTAAACTCATTGATGAGCCGATGCTCCAAACCATAAGGGAGATCACCGGGGAGATCCACCCTTTCCTGAAATACGGCATTTTCTATGCACATAGGGATCTTGATTTAATTCTTGGCGAGCACAAAAAAGGCAATCCATTCTACCTGTACACGGGAAGAGGCCCGTCTGGAAAGATGCACCTGGGGCATCTTCTCCCTTTTCTTTTCACTAAATGGCTGCAGGAGAAATTTGGTGTGGACCTTATCATTCAGATCACGGATGATGAAAAGTTCCTCTTTCGGGATATCACCTGGAATCAAATCAAAGATACAACGAGGGACAATATCCTGGATATTCTAAGCCTTGGCTTCAATCCGGACAGGACCCACGTCCTTGTTGACTCAGAACAGTCAGGTGTGCTTTACAATGAAGCGGTGAAAGTTTCGAAACACATTACTGCTTCAACTGCAAAAGCTGTCTTTGGATTCACTGACAGCGACAACATTGGGAAGTATTTCTTCACCAGTATGCAGGCAGTTCCTGCCTTCATAATACCCGCCCTCAGCGGAAAAGATTCCAGGTGCCTGATTCCTTACGCAATTGATCAGGATCCACATTTCAAAGTGGCAAGAGACGTCATTCCCAAACTGGGATATAATAAACCCTCATCCATAATTTCAAAGTTCATCCCTTCACTTAAGGGGAGCGGTAAAATGTCCTCATCTGACATGAACAGTGGCATATACCTTGATGATGATGCCAGAACCGTCAGAAAGAAACTGATGAAATACGCTTTTTCCGGTGGCAGGGAAACTGCTGAAGAACAGAGGAAGTACGGTGCAAATCCGGACGTGGACTTCGCTTTCAATGTATACAGAATGCTTGAATCTAACACTTCCAAAACGGACAGGGTTTATTCACAGTATAGGGGAGGAGAAATTCTTAGTGGAGAAATGAAGCAGATGTCCGCGGAACTTATCAGCAGCTTTCTGGAAAAACTTGTTCCTGGCAGGGAAGAAGCAGAGAAAAACCTACAGAATTACATGTTCGACCCAGATAATTTCAGAGAATGAGGCAAGCTTTTCATAGGTTCCCTCATCAAACTCTAATTTAATCCCTTACGGCTGAGTGGTTTTCCTGTATTGCGGAGTTGCCCCTAAAAACTATAAGAATCAGGATAACCCCAATAAATCCAGGAATGGTCGTAGCCCCCCATATTACATAAGGGTCCACGGTAAAACTGAGGACGTACCCTCCCAGAAGAGGCCCAAGCGCCCTGCCTGCGGAAATAAACGCATTGTAAGTGCCCATATTTTTCCCAATGTTTTCCGGCTTGGATACCATAGAAACCATGGAGAGCCCCGCCGGGAAAGCAAAATCCTCCCCGAATGTGAATATGACGGTTGCAAGGATCATTCCCGCCAGGCCGCTGAAAAATGCATAAGAAAAGAAACCAAATGAATACAGGAAACCTCCTAAAATGAAGGACCAGTAATTTCCAAGTTTTCTGGAAGCCCTGTATACCATTCCCTGAGTCAGGATGACGGCAATTCCGTTGGTCAGATACAGGATTCCAAGATCTATGTAGTTGAGGTTTCTGAGTATTTTGGTATAATTGGACAGAGTCACCGTCTCCTGTGCCTGAACAATAAACAGAAGAAGGGCTGCAACTGAAAGAACCATCAGCAAGCCGTTCCCAGCATGGAACTTCACCTCAGCTGTTCCTGTGGGTTTTACATCCCTTATCAAAAATGTAATTGCTAGGCCTACAACTGCTGTTACAAGCCCGAATACAAAAAGATAGAAGTATCCCGAAACGAAAATGAGAAACCCACCTACTGCAGGACCTATTCCCCAACCTATGTTATTGCCAATTCTGAGAATCGAGAATCCTTTCAGCTTGATCTCACTTCCATGAGACACAATTGCACTTGCAGCCGGCGTCTGGACAGTGTTGGAAACCATAAGCGCAACAAACAGGATAGGATACCAGAGGCTTGATTCTCGCGCAGATGCAAAACTTACAATAACAGAATAAAGGATTATAACCGACGCAAAGGAAACCACTATTGTCCTTTTGTAACCAAAAAGGTCGGAAAGTGAACCGCCATAAATTTGCAGGACTGCCGCTATTGCGCTACCTACTGTTATGACCAGGCCATCCTGCAGTACAGACAGTCCGAGCTCGGTTCTGAGATAGAGTGCGCTGTAAACCCAGATGGAAGAGAACCCCAACCCGCGAAATGTTGAGAGGGCAGCTACCAGACCTACGGTTTTCAAATTCTAATCAGATTTCAGCATTATAGATTAAGGCTTTTGCACGGTCACCATTGCAAAAAAAGGTACCTTTGGTACAACCATAATGTGCTTCAAAAAAGAGAATTAAGAGGTGTGACAGCGAATCACATTTCCCGTCCCCTCGCGGAAGACAGTACGCGTGTGAAACGTGGCAGGCTTTACCGTCGGGTTCGGAATGAGACCGGGTGTGACCCTGCCACTATGGCCGTCACGAGCAGTAGATTATAGGGCAGTATAAAATTGTTTCTGAGAAACTTCCACGACTCGCAAAATGATGAGACCTGTCCTATTAAATAGCTTGACCCCCTTTATAAAACATGAGTTATGTTGTTGTCACAAGCCGATGCCCTATTTCTCATGAAAGAGTTGCGGGCAATGATACGGTGAAGAAGAATGTGGGAGGAGTGGCAACTGCCTTAAGAAGAGCAATGAAACAGGAAGGCGGCACATGGGTTTGCTGGGGAGATGGCAACCTTGACCACAAATATCCAGAGGAGGAGTATGAAGGCTACAAGATAGTAAGGGTTTACATGACCCCCAGAGAACGCAGGGGCTTTTACGATGACTACTCCAATGGAACGCTCTGGCCACTTTTTCATTACTTCAGAGACCGGATCAAGAATAGCCCCAGGGGCTTTTCATATTATATGCAGATTAACGAAAAATTTGCTGAAGCCGTTTCCAGAGAAATAAATTCCAATGATATGCTCTGGATACATGATTATCAGCTTACTCTGCTTCCTAGGATGCTGCGTAAAAAAGGAATCCATAATTTCACCATTTTCACCTGGCATATACCATGGG
>JBJKQJ010000194.1:0-5075 GCA_046705445.1 Thermoplasmataceae archaeon | reverse complement strand
CCCTAAAATGCTTCTATTTTGAGGGGGACTTGCCCATTTAGACTTACCTGAAGACACAGTCTCCTTGACCGAAGAGCTACTTCCATTCTCTTATAAGCAGGCTGCAGACAAGACCCATGAACATGAGAACTGTAACAGATGCAAGACCTGCGGTTGTGAAACCAAGGACCGGGATCAACAGGCCAAAGAGGGGACCGCCAATCACTCCGCCAGAATAGTAGAATGAAAATGAAGCTCCGGAGACCAGCCCCAGATCCCGGCTGTCTGCCCATTCCTGCGAGGCCGCAGCTACGGTGTTTATAAGGCTGTTATAGGCTCCACCAAAGAGAATTGCCAGTGCGACCATTTCAACCAGCCCTGGGTGCAATGCAAATATCCCAAGGCTGGATATAGCCAGGATTACGTAGAGGGAAACAAGTGTCAGCTTCTTGCTCCAAATATCGCTTAAGTGGCCCACCGGCATTGTCATTATAAGGCCGCCCAGACCAAGCATGGATGAGATGAGTGCCGCGTCGCTGTTTCCAAAATTCAGGTAACTGAGCATGTAATGTGAGAAGTAGCCCAGGAATCCAAAAAGGCCGATTCCAAAGAAGAAGATGCTCATCATAGTCAGGGTGGTGTTCCTGTTGAAAAGCCGGCGCAGCTGAAAACCTGATTCAGCATCCCTTTTCATATGAATGTCTGGTAGAAACAGGAAAATCAGTATGATGCATGCAGCACCAACCATGCCTGTTATGAGAAAAGGCACCCTGAATGCAGGGGCAAAAATAGATTCAGTGTATGGCCCGAATAGCATGCCCGCGCTGAAAGTTATTCCCTTCAGTGAGAGAAGAAGCCCTTTTTTCCTTGGATAGAGCCCTCCCAGAAGACTTGTTATGAGACCCTGCAGGAGACCGTTTCCAACTCCAAATAGGAACCTGGAGGCAACAAGCTCAAGGGAATTCTGGACATAGCCTGTTACGACCGAGAACAGTGTGATAAGAACAATGGAAAAAATGAGCAGTTTCCTGACCGAATAATTGGAGAAGAGGAATCCTCCAATTGACGCAAATATAATTACCCCCAGAGTGAAAGAGCTTGCAGAAATACCCAGGTAGATGTCGGGGGATGAAATGCTGTTTATGATGTAGGGGGAACTGAAGAAATAGAGGTTCACATCAAAAGACACCACAAAATTGGTGAACACAGATGCAAAGATCAGCATTCCGAGTAACCTGGGGCTATCTTTGAAGTAATTGAAGACCTGATCTAGCTGAATCCTGGTGCTGGAAGCTGAATTCATTGGAATGACTTTTCAGTGTAACTTGAGGAAACTAATAAATGAGATCAGGAAAATATTGAACTGATGGTTCTGAAAAGCCATTATCTTATTAATTTGCCAAATTTTTAACATGGCCCTGTAATTACCTTGCGCCACTCCTGTGTTTTTTTACAGCTTCAGATATCTGCTTCAGAGCCTTATTGAGAGTTTTCCTTGGGCACGCTATGTTGATTCTCTCGAACCCTTCTCCCCCTTCCCTGAAGATATAGCCTTCGTCGAGTGCAACCTTTGCATCTCCCAGCATCATCTTTTCCAGTTTTTTCGAGTCTGGCTCAATCGTCCTGAAATCAAGCCACACCAGATAAGTGCCCTCCGGCTCTATAACTTTGACTTCTGGTACATTTTCAGAGAAAAACTGCTTCATGTATTCAAGGTTGCCCTTGAGGTATTCCAGCAATTCCTCAAGCCATTCTTCTCCATAATTGTATGCAGCTTCAACTGCATCTGCCGCAAATGAGTTGGGTCTCACTGCCTTAGCTGAATCCACTATATTTTCATACTTCTGGCGTAACATTCTGTTGGGGATGATGATATTTGAAATCTGCAACCCGGCCAGGTTGAATGTCTTGCTGGCAGCAGTGCAGGTAATTGAGTTCTGTGCGAATTCATCAGAAATCGATGCATAGTTTGTGAAAGGGATGTCAGGGTACCTCAGGTCTGAGTGGATTTCATCTGCTATTACTGTAACGCCGTTCCTGTTGCATATTTCACCCAGTTTCTTGAGTTCATCTCTGTTCCACACCCTTCCAACAGGATTGTGCGGATTGCAGAGTATGAGGAGTCTGGCCCTTGGATCCTTTGTCTTCCTCTCCAGATCCTCAAAGTCCATTTCGTAACGACCTTTGACCAATTTCAACGGATTGTTGATTATGTGCCTCCCGTTCAACTCAACTGATTCGTAAAAAGGATAATAGACAGGGCTCTGAACAATCACTCCATCGCCGGGCCTTGTGAGGGCGCGTATAACAAGTATTATTGCCGGCACAACACCTGGTGTGAAAACAAACCATTCCCGGTTCAGATCCCACTTGTACCTGCGCCTGTACCAGCTTATTATTGACTCATAATAGGAATCCTTGATTCTGGTGTAACCGAAAATTCCATGCCTGGCTCGTGAAACAATGGCATCGATCACTGGTTGCGGTGCCCGGAAATCCATGTCGGCAACCCACAGTGGAAGCAGATCGTCTGAACCAAACTGTTTCCCAAGTTTGTCCCATTTCATGGTGCCAGTGCCTTTCCTGTCGATCAGCTCATCGAAGTTGTACTTGTTTCCTGCCATGACTCAGTCAGTGGCTAATGATAAAAATGACTTTCCCCTGAAATGATTTAAGCCCAGTTCTGCGGTAAACTGAATCGAAACCATATGTAGCAGGCTTATCAGCACCATTCGACTTTTCTATTGGTGATTCCTGTTAAAAGTAGAAATAATTTTAGAAATATAAATTGAATGTTATTTTAGTTTCCAACCACGAATTTGAATCTATTCTCGAGGGCGCCCTTATCAAGGTTGGACAGGAAATATCCAAGCCTTGGACCTCTCTCCTTCCCTATTAGTATGCGGTAGAATGTGGAGAAACCGGCTTTTGGTTCAAGCCCTTCATTCTTGATCATTTCATGGACACTGTTGTGAATACCTTCTGGGGTCCACTCCATTTCACCCATTGCGTTCAGGAAAGCCTTTGAAAGATTCATTTCCTGAGTATTAAGTTCGATGGGTGAATTTTCCGGCAGGAGTTTGAACTTAACCTGATCTGGAGCGTACTTGTCAAGCCATGCATTTGCAACCGCAACCTGGTTCCTCAGGTAGTTTGACAGTTTGGATTCCCCATAACCAGCTCTCCTCAAGGCATAAAGGAGCTGGTCTTCAGTTGGGTATATCTGAACCAGAGTTATGAGATGCCTGAAACTGACAAAAGTGTCAGGTTTCTCTTCCCTTACTCTTGAGAGTTCGTAAGTCCTGGCATCATCCTCATCGGTTGCCTCTTCAAGGCCATAGAAGACATTCCTGTATTTTTCGTATTCATCAACCAGATTCAGAAGGCCAAGACCCGGGTCGAATTCTATGTGCCTTGAAGGCTGGCTCCGTGCTATGAGAAACCTGAGTATCTCCGGGGGTGCTGATTTTACAATCTCGGATGCCGGGATCACATTTCCAGTGGATGAATGCATTGCACCCTTTCCTTTAAGGAAGATGTGCTCGTATGTAAGGGGTTTCGGTGCCTGAACCCCAAAGATTTCCTCCGCAATTGCCTTTCCGGTGTCATAAGAACCGCCTGCAGCACCGTGATCCTTTCCAAATGGCTCTATTGTTACACCTAGGGCGTACCACTTTGCAGGCCATTCTATCCTCCATGGCAACTTGCCCTCATCCTTCCTGATATCGGATTTTCCTGAATGCCCGCACTTGCAGGTATATTCAATAAATGGATTTGAGTAGCCGGTAACTGAAGCCTGGGTGATCCTGCCGCAGGATGAACATAGTGGATTGTATGGGGCCCAGTTTGCCTCCAGCTTCCTTCCAGACACCGTCTCAAGGATTTCCCTTATTCTGGGAACATTGTTCATAACCAAATCTATGGCTCGCGCAAAAACTCCTTCCCTGTAGAGGTTTGTTGACCTCAACACCTCGACTTTTACGCCTATTGTGTCAAGTGTTTCAAGAAAAGGCCTGAGGAAATACTCTGAATACTTCTCGTTTCCCTCAGGTGCAGGTATCGCGCTCAGAGGCTTTCCCACATGCTGCTCATATTCTTCCTTCTTTAGAAAAGGATAAACTTTCCTCAGAGGATCTATGTCGTCGCAGAGGTAGATGAACCGTGATTCTGTACCTTTGTCCTGAAGTGCCCTGTGTATGAAATATCCTGTAAGGATTTCCCTCATGTTTCCCACATGAATGTGCCCGGATGGGGAAATTCCAGTAGAAACTGTCTGCTTTGCAGTGAGTTCCTTGACGAATGCGTCTGCCCAGTGCATAGTGCCTTATGACCCGCCGACCAGATTTGTCCTTAGCAGAGACCTGACCCTCACATCGGAGATCTCGTCCGTGCTCATCTTGGATGCAAGAACAACAGAAAGCACCGGGTTTCCGCCTTCATTTCTTGTATCCATTATGGCTCTTTTCATTGTTTCTCCAGTGCTCACTACGTCATCGAGGATGACCACATTCTTGCCCTTGACGCTGGCAAAATTGCTACTAAAAAATCCTTCCTTTCTGGCAGGATGCGGTCTGTAAACAATAAGTTCCTTATCCATAAGGTAGGAAACCATTGTGGCATAGGGTATGCCGTTGATTGTAATGCCCAGGATGGCGTCAACTTCGAAGTCGCCATTAAGTGCTTCTTCCTGTATAATGTCAGAGATAACCTCTGATATGGAACTGATCCTGTTCCCTGTAACGCCTATTGTCCTCCATCCAATCTTGACATCCTGGACTTTGGACTCCTTGAAGAATTCCTTGCTTAAAAGCCAGGTAACTGTTCCTACTGAAAGATGGAGTTCTGTTGAAATTTCCTTATCAGACATGCCCTTGTTCTTCATTTCGAGGGCTCTCTTGTATAATTCTTCTATACTTTTCATTTCCATCTCATCGTCCTTCTTTATAAATGGAAATGGCTTCCAATAATATAATTTTGTTATTTCCTCAACAGTGTGAAGACGAACGCCATTTAGATCTTTATCATTATATCTTTTGCATTGTGCAATAGATGCACAGTTATCTGGTCTTTTAAGACAACGAACTACTTAGTATCAC
>JBJKQJ010000193.1:0-4688 GCA_046705445.1 Thermoplasmataceae archaeon | reverse complement strand
GTTTCCTTCATTGCATAACTCATGCCCGTTCCGATGATCTTCCCGTTTTCTCTGGCTGCGAACATTGTGGTGGAATCTACTGAGCCGTACCAATTGAATACCTTTTCCTCCCCAGCAGCGAATTCATAATTCCTCAGAAAAGCCTTGTAAGAGTCCTTTTCAGATTCACGGACAGGGGTAATTTCAACATTTGTCACTATCCTGGATTATGCTCCTTTTTACAATATTTCTCATACCTATCTGAAAATATCAGTTATTGAAAGATTAAAGTTATATAAGCTCAAATACTGTTGCCTCGTGGAAACCCCATACGTAGAAATCTACAAGAAACAGCATTACGGGCTTGTTGGCAAGCACTCAGCAGTGAAGGTTTGCCACTGGACAAAGAGTGAGATGACTGGTGGCCATGGATGCTACAAGGGAGATTTCTATGGGATCAAGTCGCACCAGTGCGTGCAGATGACCCCTGCTTTGAGCTCCTGCACAGAAAACTGCTCTTTCTGCTGGAGGTTTCAGGGTTTCGACAGCATGCATGTCTCCGATGAAGATGATCCTGAATTCATCCTGGAGGAATCCATAAAGGCGCACAAGAAACTCATTTCAGGGTTCAAGGGGAACCCAAAAGTGACTGCCGAGAAATGGCAGGAAGCCGAAAACCCAAAACATATTGCAATTTCACTTACGGGTGAACCGACACTTTACACCAGACTTGGTGAGTTCATAGAACTGGCCCACAAAAGAGGCATTTCAACATTTCTTGTCACAAATGGCACGCTTCCAATGGTACTTGAGAAACTGGACCCATTGCCCACTCAGCTTTACGTTACAACTGCAGGACCGACAAAGGAAATATTCTTTGACCTCCTGAATCCATCAATTGGAAACGCCTGGGAAAACTTCAACAGGACACTTGAACTCCTGCCATCACTGGACACCAGGAAAGTGATCAGGCATACACTGGTCAAAGATGTCAACATGCCATTTATTCATGAATACACAAAGATGGACAGCATAGCCGAACCAGATTTCATAGAATCAAAAGGGTATGTTCATGTTGGCCAGTCCATAAACAGGCTTGGTATTGAAAACATGCCCTCCCACGATTTTATTCTAGAATACAGCAGGGAACTGGGGAGCAACCATGGATATGACCTGGCTGGAGAAAGACGGGACAGCCGGGTCACCTTGCTTGCAAAAGATCCCAGCAAAGCAAAGATCGATTTTGATGCCATTGGCACAAAGGCCTTCTGATCTATATCTGCAACACTACCTGGAACTTATCTGGCAGAACCTGCTTTTTCTCTAAAATGAGCTTACAGGTAACTAAATTATATTACATAACAATGGCTAAATGGTGTCCTGATGATCGATTTTACCTTTACAGAAGAACAGGATTTGCTTCGAGATTCCGTTAGAAGATTTGCAGAGAAAGAGATTGCTCCAAGAATTCCCCAGATGATTGAGAAAAGGAGGATCCCCTCTGCAATTATGGAAGGCCTGAAAAACCTGAACCTCCTGGGCATGACAGTACCGGAACAGTATGGAGGCATGGGTGCAGACGCAGTAACTACTGGTATAGCTGTAGAGGAGATAGCTAGAGTCGATCCCACGGCCTCCATTCCAGTTATGTTTCTAGTTGACAATGCATGGTCATACCTCTTGAGCAGATTTGCCTCAGATAGGCTGAAAGAAGAGGTCCTTCCAAAGGTGGCTGCAGGCAAGATCCTGACTGGAATTGCTTCCACTGAACCAAATTTTGGTTCTGATATAGGTTCCATGACAACTGTTGCTGTGAAAAAAGGGAACCAGTACGTGATTAACGGCGAAAAGGCATACATCAGCCTAGTGAAAGACATAAAGGAAATGGGCGGAGGATATGTTACAGTGGCCAAGACTGACAGGTCAAAAGGAACTTCCGGCGTTTCTCTGTTCTATGTCCCGCACAGCGATGAACACATTGAAATAACACCTCTTGAGGAAATGGGAAGAGAGGGTTCAACATGGGGGTCCATTAACATAAAGGATTACAGTGTTCCCGAGGAATACATGCTCGGCAAGGAGAACGGAGGCTTCAAACTGGTACACTTAGGTTTCGAATTTGCCAGAGCCCTCATAGCAGTGATCTCAGCGGCTTCTGCCACCACTGCCCTTGAAAATGGAATGGAATACATGAAGACCAGGAAGGCATTCGGGCAGCCCATAGGAAAATTCCAGGGACTCCAGTTCCAGCTGGCCGACCACGTAGCCCGCATGGAAGCTGCCAGGACACTTGGTTACAAGGCACTCTGGATGTATGACATGGAACAGAAGGAGGGAAAGTTCTCCAGGTTTGATGTTTCAAAGGAAGTCGCAATTGCAAAACTTCTTTCAACCGTTTGGGCATTTGATGCCATAAATGATGCCCTCCAGTGGCATGGTGCATACGGTTACACCAAGTATAATCCCCAGGAGCTGGCATTGAGAGGAATCAGATCTTTCCAGCTAGCAGAGGGATCAAGGGAAGTAATGAAAACAATCATAGCCAGGGAAGCCCTTGGCAAGGAATTCATGAAGTCATAAGGTGCAGGAAACAATGTCAGATGAAATCAGCATAGATGATGTTCACAAACTTGATTTGAGAGCTGTCAGGGTAACCCACTGCGAAAAGGTGGAGAAGTCAAGGAGCCTGCTCAGGATTCTTGTTGATGTGGGAGGAGAGGAAAAACAGATCATCTCAAGCATCTCGGAATTCTATGAACCATCTGAACTGATTGGAAAGACCATTGTCATAGTAAACAACCTCAAGAAAGCGAAGTTCATGGGCCTGGAGAGCCAGGGCATGCTACTTGCTGTGGAGAAGGATGATTTCCTTTCTCTCCTCACTACTGATCGTGAAAGCCCTTCGGGAATAAAGGTATCCTAGCCATGACCACGATAATAGAAAAATACAGACCAAAAAATACTTCAGAACTGCTGGCAAGTGCCAGGATCATACAGGAAATCAGAAACTGGATCAACCTGTGGAAAGAAGGCACTCCTGTCAAGAGGGCACTCATTCTTTATGGACCCCCTGGGGCGGGCAAGACCACGACAGCTGGGGCACTTGCCAACGAACTTGGGATTCCGCTCATCGAGATGAACGCATCCGAACAGAGAAATGCCGAAGCAATGAAGAAAGTTGCACTTATGGCATCACAGTATGCAGACCTGTTCCAGATGGATAATCATAATGGTCTGGGCTTTACCAAGATAATCCTTATTGATGAAGCTGACAACATTTTCGAAGGCAGAAGCAGAAGCACCGGTGGAGATTCCGGAGGAATAACTGAACTCTCAAAAATAGTAAGCAGGACAAAAAATCCCATCATAATAACCATGAATGACTACTACGGGTTCAGGAGAAAATCCAGTGCAAAGGACGTGATAAATAATTCACTGGTCCTTGAATTCCGCCAGTACAAGAGGAGAAATGATTCTGACTTTAAGGTCTTCAGAAACAGGCTCAGCCAGAGAATTCATGACATCGCCAATGCCGAGGGACTGAAATATTCCCAGGATGTGGTGGACAGGATAATGGACAAGAATTCTGACGACATCAGGGCCACCATCAATGACTCAATCGCAGCATTCAGTTTTATGGATGAGCCTCAAATCCTTACAGAGCTCACCTACAGGGATGTGCAGACCAATATCTACAACGTAGTTCACACTACATTCAAGGAACATTCCTATGAAAAGACACTTTCAGAACTCATGGACAAGGATTTCACCACCGAAGACTATCTTATGTGGATAGATAAGAATCTATATTCTGAGGCCCCAGAGTTCTCCGATCTGTCCGCAGGCTATGATCTTCTTTCTCTGGCAGATCGATTTGTAGGCCGTGTAATCAAGAAACAACATTACGCCTTCAAGGGATTTGCAGAAGAGATTGCGGCAGGAATATATACCCAGATTCAGAACCAGAACAGCAGCTACGTGAAATATGAGTTTCCTTCTTACATAATGAAAATGTCCAGGATGAGGGAGAGCAGGGAGGCGAGAAAATCACTTGTTGCCAAATTCTCTAAATTCACACACAGCGGTAAATCCAGAACAAATGAAAATCTCTGGTTCTTTGCCGGCCTACTTAAGGATAAGAAAAATGTGGAGGATCTAAGTGAAAGGCTTCCTCTATCCGAAAAGGAAATTGCTGTACTAAAGAAGCGTTGAAATTTCTTTTTCCCTTAATGTTTGGGAAACTATGTGTTTCTGCATGACTGATTTGCATTTTTTTATGGTGCCACTGGTAACTATGCATTCTACTGAAGAGAAATTTCCCCTGACGAACTCTATGAACTGATCTTTGTAAAACTGGTTTGTAAGGAAGATTACATAATCTTTTTCGGCAAATTTTCTTTTGGAGCGGAATGTTTTGAAAAGGTCCTTCTCCAGCTTCGGCAGTACCGATACCATCTTATTGGAATATAGCAAAATGTAGCGTTTCCTTATTTCAGAACCTTTCAACCCGCTTAAATTAATACATGCTTAATTTAGATATCGGCTGAGCAAATGGGTCGACTAACCTGCCAGGCTGGTTTTTGCCTCCAAAGAAGGCAAAACCTCAGGGCACCTACCTTCAGATTCAATACTCCGGAAACCATAGGGTTGTTAGCTGATAACATATTTATAGACAGTTAGTCTACAGCATCATTCACGTTAGATAGAGG
>JBJKQJ010000192.1:0-4074 GCA_046705445.1 Thermoplasmataceae archaeon | reverse complement strand
GCACATCCGTGATTATTTGCGCGAAGGACAGAAAACAGTTTGTATAGTTTTAAACGTGGACACAGGCAGAGGTTATGTAGACCTTTCGCTGAAACGTGTCAACGAGCATCAGAAGAGAGAAAAGATTGCAGGCTGGAAGAATGAGCAGAAAGCCGAAAAGCTTTTGGAAATCGTTGCAGGGCAGCTTAAACTGACTGTAGAACAGGCTGAGAAGAAATTCGCCGGCGATCTACGAGACAAGTATGGAACTCTGTATGATGCCTTTGAGGATGCTTCTGCCAGCGAAGAATGGCTTCCTGACACTCAGGGGGAATGGAAAGAGGCATTTGAAAAACTTGCCAAGGAGAACGTGGTACTTCCATACATTAAGATTGGGGGTTACGTCGAAGCATACTCACTCGCACCAAATGGCGTCGAGGCCCTCAAAGACGTATTGCAGTCTGCAATAGATGAAAAGGTCAAGATTCAGTATGCAGGGGCGCCAAGATACAGGATTACCGTCACTGATAAAGATTATAAATCAGCCGAGGATGTCTTGAAGAAAGCAGTTCAGAATATCATGGACTCATCCAAAAAGAAAGGCGTAGTAGCTGAGTTCATCAGAAAATAATTGCTGAGTAAAATGCGCTCTCTCATTAGGAAATGCAGAAATTGTCAGGGTTATACGATGGAGGAATCGTGCCCGTCCTGTTCAGGGTTTGCGGATGTGGCCCTTCCCCCTAGATACTCGCCAGTGGATAAATTCCAGAGATTCAGGCTAAAAACAGAAAAGGAGTGATATAATGGATAAAATCATACTCAACCAGTATAAGAGACCAAGGTTAACGAACCCCATTCTAATAGGCGGTCTTCCGGGCATAGGCAATGTTGGAAAGATAGCTGCTGAATACATTATTGAGAAACTCAAGATGGAGAAACTTGCAGATGTGTACTCTCAGTACCTCCCTCCACAGGTGTTCATAGACGATGAAGGGGTAGTAAAACTTGTAAGAAACAGCATTTACTACAAAAAAATCAGTGGAAAGAGCGATCTGCTTGTCCTGGTGGGCGACTTTCAGGGAACAACCCAGGAGGGCCAGTATGAAATTTCACATTTCATTCTTGAACTTGCACAGAAACTCAATGTTTCTTTTGTATACACGCTAGGGGGCTACAGCACGGGAAAGATTGTGGAAACCCCAAGGGTGCTAGGAGCAGTAACAGATGCAGAGTTTCTTGAAAACTTGAAGGAAAAGGGCGTCGTGTTTCCAAAAGGCGAGCCTGGAGGAGGAATAGTCGGCTCTGCTGGGGTTATGCTCGGGTTGGGAAAAGAAGTGTTTGCCCTCAATGGTGCATGCCTTATGGGTGAAACGTCCGGTTATTTTGCAGACCCCAAAGGGGCAAGGGAAATTGTGAAAGTTCTCAGAGACCTTCTCGAACTCAAAATAGATCTTGGCGATCTGGAGGAGAGAAGCAAACAGATCGAACAGATCACAGAGAAGATGCAGGAAGATGTTCAATCCAAGGTAACCCAGAAGGATGACCTTGGGTACTTCGGATAATTTTCCCTTATTCTTTATTTTACAAAAATTACTATTTTAGGTTAAAGGCCACTTTCCTTTTGAAATTGGTATTCCTCCGCTTTTTGCTGTTGCATTTAAACTCAACAAAGTAATTTAAACAAGAAAATTATGGGAGTTTAATGCCTCCTCGCAAGGCCACAATATCTGAATTCAGGGAAGCATCAATATCTGAATTCTTTGAAAAGAACAGGCACATTTTAGGCTTCGACTCTCCGCAGAAATCCCTTTTTATGATTGTCAAGGAAGCTCTGGATAACTCGCTTGATGCCTGTGAAGAGCATGGCATCCTAGCAGATATCAAGGTTTCAATTGAAAAAATTGATACTGATGAATTCTCAGTTACTATTGAGGATAATGGGCCGGGAATAGAAAGGAAACAGGTCCCGAATGTTTTCGGGAAACTCCTTTACGGTTCAAGGTTCCATTCATTTAAACAATCTCGAGGACAGCAGGGTATCGGAATCACAGCTGCAATTCTCTATGGCCAGATTACCACTGCACGACCTTCCTATATCAAGACAAAGAGAAAAGATGACGATGTTGCGTACGAGTTCCAGCTAGGAATCAATGTTAAGGAGAACAGGGCAGACATACATTCCGAAAAACCTGTAATATGGGATCAACCCAGTGGGACTACTATACAAATTCCCGCCAAAGGAAAGTACCAGGTTGGAAAGCAATCTATTCTGGAATATGTTAAAGAATGCGCAGTAGCAAATCCAAATGCCACCTTGAGGCTTTCCGATCCAGATGGCAAGACTTACGAAATCTCCAGGGTAACTGATGTTCTATCCAGACCAGCAGTTGCCATAAAGCCGCATCCCCTCGGCCTCGAGCTTGGCGACATCAACTCAATGGCGAAGAACAGCAGTGCTACTGATATGGTAAAATTCCTGAAGGAAGAATTCAACAGGATCAGTGATAAGGTAGCTGAGGAAGTTCTTTCGCATGCAGGCCTGGATCCAAAGAAGAGACCTTCGGACCTCGCTCTGCATGACGTGAAGAAGCTGAAGGACTCATTCCAGAGCGTAAAACTGATGCCTCCCCCCACAGACTGCCTGTCCCCTCTGGGAACGGAATTCATTAAGAAAGGTCTCAAGAGTGTGTATGGTGAAAATCATCCATCTCATTACGGCAAGCCCATTATGCGGCCCATCTCAGTATATAATGGGAACCCTTTCTCAGTTGAAGCTGGAATTGTATTTGGAGGGGATCTGCCTTCAGACCAGCCTGTAAGGGTTGTTCGTTTTGCAAACAAGGTGCCTCTTCTTTACCAGCCCGGAGCGTGTGCAATAACCAAGGCAATATCTGAAATGGACTGGAGACAGTATGGCTTCGATCAGAAGGGGGGCCAGGGCGTTCCTTTTGGACCGGCCATTATCTTTGTTCACGTTTATGGCATAAGGATTCCATTCACCTCGGAATCCAAAGAAGCTATAGCCAATGTTCAGGCAATAGTGGATGAAGTATCTCTCTGTCTAAGGTCACTTGGAAGAGGTGTAAAATCTTTCCTCGGGAAAAAAGACAGAAGAGCCAAGATATATGAGAAATTCAGGTTGGTAAACACACTTATACCCGAAATAGGAAAGAAAGCTTCAGACATTCTTGGCAAGGAACTGCCAAATCTAGAACCTGTAATCTCAAAAATAGCCAATGTTGTTTTTGTAACCGAGGAGTTTAACAAGACAGAGGAAGGCCTCAAGGTGGACTTGAAGGTCATTAATTATACACGCAAGAATGTCTCTTTGAATCTCTTTGCTGATCCACCCACTGGGGATTACGATGGTCCGGATCTTGAATGGGAAATCAAAGAGCTGGGGCCTGCAGGAGAATTCACGGATTCTTTTGTGTTGACTGGTCCAATCCCTGACTATCCAGGGACAAATTATTACTTCACCGGAATTGACCCTGTGAGAATACAGGGTGCAGAACTATTGCCGGCAGATTTCAGTACTGAAAGTGTAAGCATAGTAGAATCACAGGAGGAAGAGGCATGAGCTCTGACAATACATCTGGAAGGCTGGAAGAACTGGTGAACAGCATATACTCAATGCTGATGTCAGGAGATATTCCGGAAATTTCCATGCCATCAAGAAGCAAGGAAAATATTGTACTCGATCCCATGCTGTCTGTATGGAGATATGGGGATTCCAGGGTTACCCGGTCAGGAAAGGCAGTGGATGGCGCCGAATACATGGTAAAGCTGCTATACATGGTCGATTTTATAAGGGAAATGCTTCGAGAGAGTAAATCTTCAACCCTCAGGGAGATGTATTACATATCAGAAGGATGGAAACTGGGTAAGTTTGGCACCCAGGATGAATCCAATCTCATGGCAGAGGATCTTGAGGTGCTGAGCTCACTTCTAAGGGAAGACTTCAAGCTGAGACCAGAAGAAAACGGCGCCAGCATTATGGGAGACATAACAATTGAAGAGAGGACTAGGAAGGGGGAATTCAAGAAGTTGAACTGCCGGGATGATGTTGGGGACGGCGGCTATGGCATCCCATAC
>JBJKQJ010000191.1:0-9635 GCA_046705445.1 Thermoplasmataceae archaeon | reverse complement strand
ATATTTCACGGTACAGCCCAAAACTTTCCAATTATTACTTCTTCAGGACCGTGGAGAGGGTCAAGTACTTCCCATCCCAGGTTATCCACACCATAGCATTCAAGAAAGTAGGCAAAAAACTTGCTGGCAGGACTAAGCTTTACATCTTCTATACAAGCTTCCTCATGTTTGGCTTTCAGCTTTTCTTCATCCCGTTCCCGGTTTTCGTACTCAATAAGCTTAACGGAACTGAGACGGACGTGTTCATAATGTACCTGCTCAACAATGTTGCCTCTGCCATAGCTTTCAAGCTCACAGGTAGATCCATAAACCTGATGGGCGTCAGCAAGACTCTCTCAATGGCCCTTTTTTCCAGAGTCGGCATACTTGGTTTTACCACTTTTCTGGCATTTGCAATGGTGGGATTCAGTTACTCCATTCCTCTGGCAATATTATCATACACGCTGATGGGCCTGTTCTGGAGTTTCATCAGCATAAGCTGGGTGACGTCCATATCAAAACTGGCCAAACCCGAAAACAGGGGAAAAGCAGTCGGATACTACAATTCATTCCTGGGCGTTGGGCAGATTGGCAGCGGGGTTGTTTCCGGTATGGTAGCTTTCACTTTCGGATACGGAATAGAGTTCCTGCTTGCCTCAGTGGCGGTCCTGGTTGGGGGCATATTCCTGGTAAGATTCCAGATGAAAATGAATGAAATGATAATATCAGAGGACGTCAAAAATATAAAACTGCCCTCTTATTAGAAACTACGAATCCTGTTTCTGTCAATGGCTATTCCAGATGGGGTCACAAGCAGAAAATTCTTGCTTATACCTGCGACATCTCCGTTCATATCCTTCACCAGTCTCTTTACTTCCTCAGTGACCCTTCTCATTATGTAGTCCTCGGATGAGATCGGCGAACAGTCGATTACCATTATATCGCCTTCGTAGATGAATTGCCCGATTTTCCTCACATCTTCCAGTTTTCTCACTTCGGCGACCCTTACTACTGAACGGATTTCTTCCATATCCTCCTGAAACTTGAAATCATTCAGGTCGATGAACTTCCGCATTCCTCCCTTTTCTTCGGATTCTTCCTTTGATGATTTGCGTTTCAGGATTGCCATGTGAATTGTAAACTGCAAGGATGAACTAATATTTTTCCACGAAATTTCCAGTAAATGGCTTAAAAACTAAAATTTCATGCTCCGCCCACACGCTTTATGAAGACATAGAAGAGATTCGAGAAGCCGTCTCTCCATGTCTTCAGCTTCGGTTTTGTGATCCTGACGCCGTATTTAATAGGTATTTCTATGAACCTGCCCAACTTAATTGCCTCTATCTTGATATCCTGTGAAAATGACATCCCGTCGCTCAACCCTGACATACCATTATAGAGGTGCGCACGGAAAACCCACATTCCGCTTTGTGAATCCCTCAGGCTTACCTTGAATAGCAGTCCTATAGCTCTCGTAAGAACACTGTTTCCAACAAAATGGAGGGTTGTGTAATTCTTGGCCGTTCGCAGGGTTATCCGGTCACATGAGATGAAGTCAACCTCATCCATCTCCAGAATCTGTATGAGGGGTGGAATAACATCTGTTGGGTAGGTGCCGTCTCCATCAAGACAAACTGCAATATCACCGGTCATTCTGTCAAGGCCTGTCTTGTAAGCCACTCCGTAGCCCCTTTCGGGTTGCTTTATGACAATTGCTCCTTTTTCCTCAGCTATTTCCCTGGTCCGATCGCTTGAGTTTGTGTCTACGACTATGACTTCCACTTCGTGCCCAATCTGCTTGAGCCCGTCGATGACTAACCCGATGGTTTTTTCTTCGTTGATTGTTGGAATTACCGCGCTAACTTTCACTTGTTAACAGACCCCATTGGCGTATCATTAAGTTCTGACTGCACATCTTTAAACATTTCGTGATATAATTATTTGTTTCAATTAAGAAGATTTAAAGTAATAATTTTTTAGAAATTACATTTAAAGCTGTCATTTTAAACAAATTACACCCTATCCTTGAATCACCTGAGAAACTCCACCCTTCTTTGAGATCTCGAACACGTTATCGGCAACTGAGCCAAGTTCCTTGTGGTGGGTGACTATGACCATCTGTGGGACAGGGGTTTCGTCCCCTTTGAACGTATACTGTATAATGTCCTTGAGATTGTTTCTGCGATCCTCGTCCAGATAGGTGGTCGGTTCATCCATGACAATTGTCTTTATGCTTTCCATTACGTAGGTGGCAAGAGAAAGCCTGAGTGCGATTGCAAGTGCAACCTTTTCCCCACCGCTGAGCATGTCTATGCTTTCAACATTGCCATTCTGTGATACTTCAATTGCCATCTCCTCGTTTATATTTACGTCGTCGAAGTCCAGGTTAAAGGAGGATGAGTATTCTCGTACTTTGTTTGTGATATAAACAGCAGAATCTTTTCTTATGGCTTTCTGGATGCCATCCCTGTCAAAACATGCCCTGAGCCTGTTGATTGTAGCTATACTGCCCTTGATGTTTTCCAAGGCCTGGAGATCACCTTTCAGTTTCTCAATGGCAGATTTCAGGTCCTGTATGCTCTTCTCTTCAGTTTCTATCCTGGTCTTCAGTGAGGATTCTCTGCTTATTGTATCGTGGAGGCGTCTGTTGATTTCCTCGTATGCAGATGTTGCCTCTGCATATTTCTTTTCATACTCAGCAAGTCCGGATAGCTGGCCCTCAAGGTCCCTGATCTCTCTCTTCATTGTCTCAATCTGATCATTTTCTGACTTCTGTGTTGTATTGAGAGCAAAGAGGCTCTGCTTTACATTGGTGTGTGTCTTTTCCTTTTCCCTCATGTCGCGCAGCCTCTGTCTCATGTTGGGGTCTGGTTTTATGTCGATCTGCTTCTCCATTTCCTGAAGTTTGGTTTCGGCCTCAGAAATATCCTTGCTGGTTTCATCCAGCCTCCTCCTGAGGTCCTCCTGGTTAGAGGATGAAAGGGTCATCTCGTAGGATCTGTATTTGTCATAGGAATAACGGAGGGTCTTCATCTTCTTCTCTATGTCAATCACTTCTTCCTGATATTTTGAGAAAGCCTCGTGATCCTGTTTAAGAGAAAGCACGGATGCTTCAACGTTCTTCTTTTCCTCCTCCAGGTTGTTTATGAACTTGGCTTCCACAAGGCTGTTGTTTACATCAACTGAGTTCAGGCTCCCGATTCTCCCCTCGATGAATACTTTCTTCTCATCGAGCTTCTTCTTGGCAGCTGCAAAATCATTCAGGGATTTTCTGAACGTCTCCTCCTTTGTGGAGTATTCCCTGTCTATCCTGGCCCTGTGCTCCTCTGTGAGATCCTGAAGGCAAAGGGGGCATTTTGCAGATGAAGATAGGAGGGTCTTGTTGTCATTTATTTCCTTAAGGTCACTGTTAATTTTTCCAACGCTGCTCCTGATCTCCTGAATCTTGGTATCCACGTCATTCTTCTGGACTTCCAGATCATCCTTGAGCTTCTGTATGGTTTCAGGGGTGATCTCAGATATTTCGAATTGTCCCTTGAGCCTCGTTGATATTGTGTTTAAGGTGTTCCTCCTTCTATCCAGTTCAACCTGAATTTCCCTGATACGGTTCTGCTCAGACCGGTACTTTGTTTCCTTCTGCTCCAGTTCCGGCCTTTTGGATCTGAGCTCATTGAGCTTGTTCTCGAATAGAGTATAGGCCCTGTGACCCTGTTCCAGGGATTTTATCTCTGTAGCCATCTTTTCAATCTGCTCGACCCTTGAAGTCAGGTCCTTGAGAAGTTCCTTCTTGGCGGGCAGGGTGTCAGATAAGGTGAAATAATCCCCGATGGCATCCGCCTTGCTCAGCAGATCGCTGTCAACCTCCCTGGAAAGTGCCTCCAGTTTATCCCTCAGGTTCTTTATATCTAGGGTTCTCCTATCAACTCTTATCTGAATCTGTTCCATTGCCTTTTTTCTGCTATCTGCCGTATTGGAAATAGCCTTAAGGCCAGCCATTGAGGCCTGTATCCTGTTCTTTTCCTCTTCGGCTTTTGTAAGGGATTCTGAAATAGAGGATTTTTCACTGGAAACGCTTGCTATTTCGCTGTTGATCCTCCTGATTTCCTCTTCTTTACCGGATATGGAAGCTTCCATCTGGTCTATGTTCTCTGTGACGTTTGAGAAGGATTGCAGTCTTCCTTCGGTGTCCCGTGAGAGTTTTCCAAGTTCGTCAGCGTATTCCTTCAGAAGGTTCAGGCCAAGGATCCTGCTGAATGTGTTCTCCCTCTCAGCACGGGTTTTAGATATGAGGGTATCAATTTCCCCCTGTTCCACGAAAACCGAATTCAGGAATGTATCTTTGTCAATCCCGAGTATTCCGGTTACAGTATCATCTACACTGGAAACTGTCCGTGCTAGTTCAGATTTATTCTTTTTGAGTATCGCATCCCTGGATTTTATGCCGGATTTCCCCATGGACATCATTCTTGTGATGCTGTACTGATCCGGGCCAATCTCAAAATCAAGAGATACCTCAAGGTCCTCTGAACCGCGCCTGATTAGATCAGAGATCTGCGAACCTCTCTTCTCTCCGAAGAGGGCAAATTTAACAGCGTCAATTATGCTGCTTTTTCCAGCTCCATTGTGTCCATAAATGACCGTAACTCCTTTGTCGAAATTAATAAGTGAATGATCGTGGGAGAGGAAGTTTTTCAATTCAAGCTGCCTGATTATCATTTTCCACCTCCAATCCCAAGTTTCTCCATAAGCCAGATGATGGCCTCATCCTTGTCCTGCCTTGCATGGCGATAGAATTCCTCGGCAAGCGCAGCGGTTTCAGGTTCATCTTTGAAGTATGCCCGAATATAGTCGGAAGCAGTGTCCATGCCTGGCCTGGACTCGATCTCAACACTTTCAGAAAGGAATTCAGGTGGCCTGAAGTTCACTCCTGTGAACTTTGACAGCTCTCTCTTCACGTTTTCCTTGTCCGCTTCACCGTTTATCCTCACTGTAAGGAGGGGTGTCTTGGAACCGAAGGATGCAGAATGTTTCTCCAGGGCATTCCTGATGTCCTGCAGATAGTTGGAATAATCTGACTCTATAAGCAGCTGGTACCTTACAGATTTGAGGGATATCCTCTGAACCTCAGGTATACCATCCTTGAGAGTGACCAGGTTTACCGATTTTCCCTGTTTAAGGAACGCGGGAATTTCCCTGATGCTCTTCATTTCTGTAGATCCTGCGTAAGAGAAGAGTGGGACTTTTTCGCTCTTCACTGCACCGTCATGGACATGCCCAAATGCCAGGTAAGAGTAAGTTTTGGGAAGATCCTCATATTTTGCCTCACAGGCATCATCTATGAGGAAACCGGTAATTCCCTGATGGGACAGAAGTATTGAATTCCTGTGGCCTGATGTCAGGGTATCTGCTTTGGCATATTCTTCCTTAAGCTGCTCAGTGTGGGAACCCTTCAGGTTTGATATGCCAGCAATGAGAACTTCCTCCCCGTCCTTGCTGAATACATCTGTCTCAACACCATCGTGCCCAAGTAATTTTATTCCGAGGAAATCGAATATCTTTGCGGCAGGGTAGTCTGTCCTCTTAGGCCTGTCATGGTCCCCCATGATGAGGTACATTGGTATACCAGCCTCCTTCATCTTGAGGGCTGTTTCTTTGAACTCAGTGAGAGCCCTGTTGCTAGGACTCCAGGTGTCAAAGAGGTCACCCGAATGTACAATGAAATCTACCTTTTCACTCACGGCTATATCTATGACTTCCCTGAATGCATCATAGAAATCATCTTCCCTGTCGTCACGCATATACTGCCTGCTTCCAAGATGCGTGTCCGAAATATGCAAGAACCTTACCATTTTTAATCACCCAATATCCTTGAAATTCTCTTTAGATCCCCGGTGGCACTGTTCTTCTCTTCCCGGATTTTCCTTGATTCCTTAAGAAGAGAGACGACATCAATGTCTCCACCGCCTTCCTGGCTTTCTCTGCCTCTTACCTTTATGTTTACGGGGGCTTTCACAAACTGCCCCACCAGTATTGCTTCCCCAACATTCAGCGAAGGCAGGTCATCTATGACGGCCTGGCTGATGCTTTCACCGCTCTCCAGAACAGCTTTCTGATCCAGCGGATTCGTTATCCTGAGTATTATCTCTGAATTGCACTGGCTCAATACGTCCTGGTCGATCTTTCCTGGCCTCTGAGTGATCACCACCAGGAAGATGCCGAATTTTCTTCCTTCTGAAGCTACCTTCTTGATTATCTGCGAAATAAGTGTGGAACTCCCTGGAGGAACAAAATTGTGCGCCTCCTCTATAAAGATGAAAACGGGAAATTTATACTGTGAAGTTACCTTCGCTTCGTAGATCTCATTTATTATCCTGTATGAAAAATAGTTTGCAAGGAACTGGTCCATCCCGGAGAGGTCAAGTATGGACATAATGCCTGGCTGAATGTAGTCCGCAAGTCCGGTAGTCCGGTCTCCGAAAATTGTCTTCACTTTGTTGAGAAGCCTAAGCCTTCCCGCAATCCTATGATAGTCTTCCGGTTCTATTGACTGGGCAGATTTCATGAAGTCATCGAAATCCCTCTTGCCATGCATGTTCTGAACTGACTGTTCCACAGCTTTCCTTAAATTTGTCCATGACTCCTTTATGCCCATTATTTCCGCCACATCGTCCGCCTCAAGGTCTCCAAACCGAAGCGTGAACTCATTGAGGATTCCCTGCTGGAAAGTGTCGTATCTGCCGGTACTCAAGGGGGTCCTGAAGACTTTTATGGAACTGCTGTAAAAATTGCTCTTGTCAGACTTCCTCATGAGGACATAATCAGAATGCGGATCCAGCACGATAATTGAGGCCCCTTTCTTCAAAAGTTCCTCCATCAGCACACCTGCAGTATGGCTTTTTCCTGCGCCAGTCTGTGCCACTATTGCCACATGGCGCCTCATGCCGCTCACACTCAGTGAAACCCTCACATCTGACCTGTCTGCCAATGCGCCTATATCCAGAGATTCGTCATCATCAAACCTGAAGATATTCTCAAGCATATCTGCCGGAGCCCTGAATACTCTGGTCCCCGGCCTGATGAGGTCCCTTGATAGTTCAAGGTTGCTCCCATTAACTTCTCCAAGGGTTCTTGCTACACATATGTTCACGGAGTAGTTCAGATCGCTCTCAACATACCTGTTCACGCTCTCATAATCCATACTGTCGTTGAGAAGCTCACTCTTGGAAATGATACGCTCAACTCGTCCCAGCACGCGTTTGCTGTTGATGTCCATGTAAACGTATTCCCACTTCTTCAGGCGGGTATTTTCTGACAGCACAAATCTGAAAATATCAGAGGTGTTGTCCCCTACCACAAATCCAAGATCAGATTCTGAGTCTTGCACGCCTCTCACCTCTCGTTTCATAAAAACTGATCCCTATCTCTTTTTCAAATGCCTTCATGTAAATATTCTCCACTTCACTGTTTCTGAATTTGACCAGCCTGTCCACATCCGCCAGCCATATGTTGTAAGTCTTAAGGTCCCCATACGCCCAGAACATCATATTGAGTATATCTTCACCGAGCATCCCACCCTCTATCTCATCTGGGACAGGATCTTCCAAGGATGTGAAAACGTCCACCTTCAATGGAAGGTCGTTGAATCTTGGAACAATATGTGTAGTCAAGAGGGGGAATTTTCCACCATCATTCTCCCACATTTTCTTTACAGGCTGCAAAAGAGGCCTGGTAAAGCCCTCAGATGTTGCAAGTGATTTTACCAGGAAATGATCATTTGCCCTCAGGTTCTCTTCTTCCTCCAGTAACCTTTGATCGGCCTTTTCCCTCTTCAGCAGGGTAATAAGGTAACGCCTGAAAATAGATGTTTCAGAGCTCTTTGCCATGAATATCACTGGTATTTTCTTATTAGATGCAGTTTCAAGCATTTCTCCGAGAACTGAAAGGTATTCCCTGTTGAAATCATTGAAACCTTCAGCGTCCAGGGGCTTGAACTTCCTGAACAGCCTTCCGCTCAGTGAACCATCGACGAGAATATAATCGGGGCTCTCTGACTTGAGCATCTCAAGAATGCTCAGATGTTCGCTGTGTTCCATTAACATTATGGTGAAACGCTGCAGATCATCCCTGGATACTGAAATAACCCTTGGGATAAAACTGGGGTAAATCCTTTTGCCCACCACTGTGTAGGCACGGATAAGAATGAGTTTCTTTCCGTTGTAAAGTTCACGAATAAATTCTGTACTATCTGTTGAGGATACCGTACCTGAAACCGGAACAGGCATTGGAGCCGGCAGATAATTATCCATAAATACCTGGCCATAAAGCCTTCGTCTCCATGAATCCCTTGACATTTCAAGGTCATTCTTTATCTCATCCCGGTTTTCCCTGAGAAAATCGATAAAGAGGCTGAAGGTATCTTTCATGTTGCCTAAGGAAAAGAACCGGTAACATATTAAACCATTTTCAGTGGCAGCCCAAATGAGCGGAATAATGGCTATGGAAGCCTGGGCGGCATCATTATGGGAACTATGGTGAAGGTAAGTACGAACATTACAAGCCCCACGATACCCAGTGCAACTTGCCTTCCTCTGATTTTTGAATAATCATCAAGTGCAGGTGGATGTGTCAGTCCCATGAATACAACAAATATGGCCAGCAACCACCACCCGTTGTAACGTGACCCTATGATGAAAAGGAATGCCACAAATATGTAATCTATAATGGAGGCTTTCTTTCCCAGAAGCCCTCTGACCACGTGTCCACCGTCGAGCTGCCCAACTGGTATAAGATTCATTGCAGTGGCAAACATTCCTACCCAGACTGCAAGAACCATTGGAAAGATTGGCTCAGCGACTGAGGGAGTCGATATATGAAGAAGTGTGTATATAATTGGAAAATTAATTGTGAAGGGTGGATGGGCATTGGGTATGGGGACGAACATGTGGCTCAGGTACGAAGCCACGAACATGAGCGGCAAAGCCGTGAGGAAACCAAACAGTGGCCCGGCGATGCCTATTTCTACCATTGCCCTCTTGTTCGGCACCGGATCCCTGAGAGAAATGAATGCTCCGAAGGTTCCAATGGTAACAGGGAAAGGTATGAAAAAGGGCAGGGAGGCCCTAACATTGTGTCTCCTTGCCACCAGATAATGTCCCGTTTCGTGTATGCCAAGAATGAGCATCAGTGGCAGTGAAAAAAAGACAAATCCATAGAAAATACTGCTCCAGACGGAGGCACCAGTAACGGTGAAATACGAAGCGTACTGGGAACCGACATACACAGTTGAAATCAATGTCAAGGCAAGCATAACGATGTTGACATAAACTCCGTAAAAGCTGGTCTGTGGCCTTCTTGACACCTCTAGAAAATGTTCTGCACCTTCAGAAAGAAATGGAATGAACCCTTTTGGGACAAGTTCAATGCGTATCTGGTCAAAGGCATTGGAAAGATCAGGATTGTCACTATTGAAGTAGTAAAACCTTACACTAAGTGGATTTACCTGTATATCATAGGTCGTAAGCTTGCTGCTTACAACGTTTACTACGTATTGCAGGTCTTCACTCTGGACCCTGGTTTTTTCAAAATCCTGTTCCATTCTGTGCTCCTAAAGGATTTACTTTTCCCCAGTTTAACGGGAGCTAATCACGTTTCATAGT
>JBJKQJ010000190.1:0-3087 GCA_046705445.1 Thermoplasmataceae archaeon | reverse complement strand
GTCTTTGTCATTGTTCTCTGAAACCAGGGCAAAATCGAATTTGTATGCTGTCCTGCTGTCTCCCCTGATTGTGTAATCTTGCTTCAGGTTCCAGTCCTTCAGGTTGAAGACCAATTCATCTGAGCCTATATTCGCCTGAGATCCTTTGGGATATCCCAATTCTGAAACTGATAGTTCAGTCTGTTCAGATAATGAAACCATATTCCAAAACAATGCTGTGATTATATATGTATTTTGTTATATTTCGCTGGTATAGCGTGTCTGACAAAAATATCGAAAATCGTTATTCTTAATTGTCGAATCACAATTGTGTCAATGCTGACCTTAAATATCTTCTGTGGATTAATTAAACCAACTTCCAGAATTTGTCTGACAAAATTTATATCCTTCTATATTAATATCATAAGCATGAAGGATCGTGGCATCAGTCGAACATTCTGGGATGAAATTGCCAGGATAAGGGGAATAATAAGAGAAACCGCTACCCCAAGGAATGATGAGTACAATCAAAATTAATAAACCCTGATTGACTCATCCTTTCAGTGGACACCAGACATAAAACCCTGTATCTCATCTATGCAGTGGTAATTATAAACGCAATATTTCTGCTTTATATTGCATTTCTTAATGTGGGGCTCTAATTGATAATGAATACTCATATCAAGCCGGATTAATGAAAAATTTTTTAAAAATCCGCGTTCTTCAATCTAAGTTTACAATAGGAACAGGTGAAATATATGGCCCAACTTAGAGACCTTGAAAAGTTTGAAAAAAATGCTCTTGACGTGTGTAAGGACCCTGAATACAGGGAAAAGCTGAAATTATGGGTTCAAAAACATAAGGAACCACTTGATGATTACGGCCTCAAGAAGTTAAAGGATAAGATCTATACGCACCAGAGAAAAACTGGAACGCAATAGCCATCGGTGTCCTTTCCTTGAAAGCCTGCATCCTGACAATTGGGAACGAGATTCTAAAAGGCAAGACCGTCAATACAAACATGGCCCACATAGGGCGTACCCTCACTTTTTCAGGCTATGAAGTTTACAGATCAATTGTGGTAAAGGATGATCCTGATGAAATTGACTGGGGAATAAGAACTGCACTTTCCTCGGCCGATCTGGTTGTAACCAGCGGCGGGCTTGGTCCAACCTTTGATGACATGACTGTGGAATGCATATCCAGATCCTTGGGAATTCCTACAGAAATCAACAATGAAGCACTGGATGTATTGAAAAGAAGATATTCTGGACTAAAAATCGAACTTACAGAGGACAGGTTGAAGATGGTGAGGCTCCCCGTAGGTTCACGAGCCCTTCTTAATCCTGTTGGCTCAGCCCCGGGTGTATTGGTTGAAAATGAAGGAAAAAGGATCCTGATTTTGCCTGGAGTCCCCAAAGAAATGGAGGCCATTCTGGAATCTGTTCTCGACGACATAAGGGTCCCAGGCAGAACATATTACGAAGAGAGCTTTGAACTCAGAGGGATCATGGAAAGTGCTTTTGCCCCGCTTGCCAACCAGGCAATGAAGAAGTGGGAAGGAAAGGTGTACATCAAAAGCCACCCGCAAAGATCTGAAATTTCCAACCCCCTGCTTGAAGTAGAAGTTTCGTCATCCGGAGATGATGGCGAAGTTGCAAAAGAAACCGTAAAGGAAGTAATCCGTTTTTTGAAAGAAAATTATGAAAATTTTGCTGGAAAATAATTAATGTGCCCCTGGTGGGAACACAATATTGTCATAGTCTAGGTACCTCTTGTCCTCAAATCTGAGATAGTCCGGGTTCACACCGGTCTTTAGGGCAAGATAGTATGCAGTATAATAGAGCGGGACCATGGCGAGTATTGGATACAGGTATCTGTTTGACGGTTCCTCAACATCCAGTCTCAAATCGCCTTCCCCATTAATTACCAGAGACTGAGTTCCAACAGTTCTGCACGCATTGACAATATCTAAGGTTCTTCGATTTACTTCCTTCGAATTTATGATGAGAACCAGAGATTGATCATCGATCACTGATGTGCAGCCATGATTAAACTCCTCAAGTTCAATCCCCTCGGCATGAAGGTGGGTAGACTCCTTTATTTTCTGGGCAGCCTCCCTTGCAGCTATAAGTGATGGCCCTGCACCGAGGACAAATATCTGATTCGGTTTTCTCAGTTTTTCAATTGCTTCTGAGACAGGCCTCTCCAGTTCTTCTATGGCCTTGGAGACTGAATTCATGAAGTCCATGGAATCAATTCCAAGATTTCCGTAGGTATTTGCGATCTCCAGGGATGCGAATGCATTGTCAAAAAAAGCCTTGGTGTTGCAAAGTGACATGTCGGGGGAATTTCCAATGACTATCCTGTGCTCGGATGCCTCCAGTAGTGGAGTTCCTGCATAATGGGAGACCCCCACCTTCATCACTTCCCCTGAGGCGCTTTTCATGGCATCAACGGTTGATTTTGTCTTCCCTGTGTGGGAAAATCCAACAAGTGTTCCTGAAGCACTATAGTAATTTTCAAGTTCGTAAGACTGTATACTTTTCCACGTTTTTTTGGTGTCCCACAATACCTGGGCACCAAGTGTAGATGAGTGGTAGGCTGTGCCATTACCGGTTAAAAAGAGATCGTCTGTAAGAAAACTGTAATCAACCTTTTTCATGATTTCCAGTGTTTTTCTGATTCCATTTGGGGTGTCCCTCAGCATATCATACATTAAGTAAGGATGCCCGGAACGTATCTCTGGAAGATCGTCTGTCATAATTTCTGATTAGCACGGCAGATATAACGGTTCCCAAAAAAATTCTTTACATTTTAACTGTTTGGTAATTACTGGGTTTGAGGCGCAGGGGGTTCTTCCACTTTCTTTCCCTCCTCGCTCTTTTCTTCCTGTTTTTCTTCTGCCTTTTCCTCTGATGCTGGACTGGGGAACGGTACTACGGTATTTATCACGACAGATTCAATGGGTTCTCTTGCTTTCAGGAGCATTTCAATAGAGATTTTCCTGCTGTTGGCTTCTTCACAAATAGCATGTGCCTCCTCAGTGTCAATGATCCTCCTTCTTTCACCGGCGTATTTTCCTGGACCTTCAGAAACATACATAAT